>JANPKF010000523.1:0-1640 GCA_031425895.1 Caulobacteraceae bacterium
CGCGGTCGCGGCCGCATCCCTGGCCCAGGCGCATGAGGCGGTTCTGCTCGATGGCCGCAAGGTGGCGGTCAAGGTTCTGAGGCCCGGGGTCGAAGCCCGCGCCGCCCGCGACAGCGCTGCCCTCAGGCTGGCGGCGAAATGGGCCCACGCCTTCGCGCCGCCGGCCCGTCGGCTGGAGCCGCAGGCCTTCGTCGAGATCGTCATCCGGTCCCTGGAGCTCGAACTGGACCTGCGGTTCGAGGCCGCGGGTGCCGACGAGCTGCGCGAGGTCATGGCCCGGGACGCCTTCATGGCGGCGCCGGCCATCGTCTGGGACGGGGTGGCAAAGCGCGTCCTGACCCAGGAATGGGCCGGTGGCCGGCCGCTGTCCTCGCCTCAGGCCCTGGATGACCCGGCCTTCAACCGGCGCGAACTGGCCGACAATCTGATCCGCGCCTTTCTGTCCCAGGCCCTCGACCACGGCGTCTTCCATGCCGACCTGCATGAGGGAAACCTGTTCGTGGCGGCGCCGGCCGGACTGACCGCCATCGACTACGGCATCGTCGGGCGGATCGGGCCGATGGAGCGGCGGTTCCTGGCCGAGATCCTCTACGGCTTCCTGACCCGGGACTACGCCCGGGTGGCCGATATCCATTTCGAGGCAGGCTATGTGCCGGCGCATCAGGACCGCGGCGCGTTTGCCCAGGCGCTGCGGGCGGTCGGAGAGCCGGTGTTCGGCCGCGCAGCCAGCCAGGTGTCGATGGGCCGGCTGCTGGCCCAGCTGTTCGAGATCACCGCCCTGTTCGACATGCATTTGCGGCCGGAGCTGGTCCTGTTGCAGAAGACCATGGTGACCGTTGAGGGCGTCGCCCGGGGCATCGACCCCGAGCACGACCTGTGGGCCGCCGCCGACCCGGTCGTTCGCCGCTGGATCGCCCGTGAGCTGTCGCCGGCCGCCAAGGTGCGGGAACTGGCGGGTGAGGTTCATCGGGCGGCGCGGGCGATCGTGAAGCTGGCGGAAGAGGGCGCGCCACCGACGGTGGTGACGGTGGAGGAAAGTCCGCAGCGGTTCCTGTGGTTTGCGATCGGAGCCGCGGTATCCGGCGTGGCGCTGCTGTTGGCGGTGGTGTTGAGGTAGGGGAAGCCTGTCGCGGGTTCCTCCCTCCCCTCTATGGGGAGGGACAGCGAGGCGAAGCCTCGCAGGGTGGGGAAATCGGACGACGCACCGCTGCTTGAGCGTCCAGCGCCCCCCGAATCTGATCCGTCACGCCGACCATCGACTCGTCCAGGGCACGGTTCCAGATTCGCAGAACCCTGAACCCCTCGCGGGTCAGTATGCGATACCTGATCCGGTCGTGCTCCTCCTGCACGGGATCCGAATGCCCGCCGCCGTCCAGTTCGATCACCAGTCGGCGGCTGAAACAGACGAAATCCAGATAGTAGCTTTGGAACGGCGCCTGACGGCGAAAGTGATAGCCCTCGGACCGAAGGGTCTTCAGCCATTTCCACAGGCGCGCTTCATGGCGGGTCAGGTTGGCCCGGAATCGCCTTGCACGGATCGTGGACATGTCCGGGTTCCCCACCCTGGCGCCTTCGCCGCCTGTCCCTCCCCATAAAGGGGAGGGAGGGCGCTCCACCTTCTACGCCGTTGGCGCTCAGCC
>JANPKF010000524.1:0-6329 GCA_031425895.1 Caulobacteraceae bacterium
CGAAGAACACGCCCACGCCGACGCCGACCCAGCCCAGCTTGCCGAACACGTCGAGCGACGTGGCCAGGGCCGCGCCCGGGTCGAGGACCTGGCCGCCGACGGTTTCCGTGCCGGCCAGGCCGGCGATCCAGCCGCCGACGAACTGGGCGATCGAGCTGGACAGGAACCAGACGGCCATCATGAAGCTGACGACCTTGGCCACCGACAGCTTGGTGATCTCCGACAGGCCGACCGGCGACAGGAAGAGCTCGCCGGTGGTGTGCAGCAGGTAGAGCAGGCCGAGCATGATCAGCGGCAGGCGGAAGGCCGTATCGGCCATGCCCCCGGCCCAGACGATGACCAGGAAGCCCAGACCGACCTGCAGCAGGCCGAGGCCGAACTTCATGACCGGGTTCGGGTCCTTGCCGTGCCGGCCGAGCCACAGCCACATGCCGGCGAAGATCGGCGCGAAGATGAGGATAAAGCCGGCGTTGAACGACTGGGTCTGGGCGGCGGTGATGCCCATGTCGATCCAGCGCACGGTGTCCGGAACCCCCGGCGCCATGACCTGCTCACGGGTGCCGAAGAAGAAGCTCTGGCCGAACAGGTCCAGGGTGAAGGGCTGGGCGATCAACGACAGATCGACGTTTCGGTCCGCGAAGAGGTTCAGAGAGGTGCCGGCCTGTTCGAAGAGGGTGAAGAAGACCACGGCGCCGAAGATCAGCACCATGGCCAGCATCATGCGCTCGCGCTGCACCTTGGTGCACTGGGCGACCATGAAGAAGACGATGTAGGCCAGCGACAGCAGGGTGCTGATGCCCAGAACCCAGCCGACGACGGCGTTGCGCTGGACCATGAACCAGACCACGCCGACGCCCAGGATACCGCCCAGATAGATCAGGCCTTCGAGGTTGATCGGACCAAGGACCGGCTTCTTGAGCGCTTCCGGGTTCGGCGGCTCGCCCTTGCCCTCCAGCAGGGGTTTGCCGAGCACGAAGGCGATGTAGCCGGCCAGCATGCCGATACCAGCCAGGCCGAAGCCCCAGCCCCAGCCGTAGGTCTGGCCGAGGTAGCCGCAGAGCACCGAGGCCCAGAAGGCGCCGAGGTTGATGCCGTAGTAGTAGAGGGTGAAGCCCGGGTCGCGACGCGGGTCGCCCTGCGGGTAGAGCTGGCCGACGATGGTCGAGATGTTGGGCTTCAGGAAGCCCACGCCCATGATGATCAGCGACAGGGCCAGGAAGAAGATGTTCACGTAGGTGGAGTCGCTCTTGACCACTTCCTGCGTGAAGCTGCCCTTGTCCAGCGTGGCCGGCAGCGGCGCGTCGGCCGGCAGTCCCTCGATGGCCAGGCCGCCGGTCTCGGACGGCTTGAAGGCATAGGTGGCGTCGCCGACCTTGATACGGACGTCGCGCGCGTCGCCGCGGCCCTGGACGACAAACTCGTAGCTGGCGCCCTGATAGATCAGGTTCTGCGTCGCCGGCTTGCCTTCGACGGCCATCAGGCCGTGCCCGGCGACCAGCAGCAGCGCCCCGAAGGCGATGGCCTTGCGGGTGCCGATGAAACGGTCGGCGAGGATGCCGCCGATCAGCGGCAGCAGGTAGACCAGGCTGGTGTAGGAGCCGTAGAGGCCGCCGGCGACCTTGTCGTCGAACAGGAAGTGCTGGGTCAGATAGAAGATCAGGATGCCGCGCATCCCGTAGTAGGAGAACCGCTCCCACATCTCGGCGAAGAACAGGATCTTCAGGCCGGGCGGATGCTTTCGCATCTGCATGAAGACCGGAATGCCGGTCGCCAGGGTCACGAGGATCCCCAGCACGATGACAATATTCATACGAAAAGACCCTGTGTGAACTTAGCGGCAGGGCGCGGAAACGGATTCCACCCCTACCTCCCCGATTTGCCGGGAGAAAATCACGCTGCGGATCGTTTCACAAGCAACGGTTTACCGTGCGGTGGTCCTGGGGGAGCGTTGTCCCCATCTGAGGCGTTCCGCATCCGGCATGCAAAAGGAGCCGCGCCGATGACCGAGCCCTACCTGAAGTTCGCCGCCGCCCCGGGGCGCGTCCGCGCGCTGTTCGAGGGCCACCAGATCGCCGACAGCGACCACGCCCTGATCCTCAACGAGGGCTCCTACGCTCCCGTCATCTATTTTCCGCGCGAGGACGTCGAGATGCTGGTGCTGCGCAAGACCGACCGCTCGACCCGTTGCCCGCACAAGGGCGACGCCAGCTATTTCACCATCTATCGCGACGCCAAGGTGATCGAGAACGCCGCCTGGAGCTACGAGGACCCGATCGCCGCCGCCGGGGTGATTCGGGAGCACATCGCCTTCTATCCGCAGCATGTGGAGATCGAGATGAGCGCCGCCGACGCCGAACCGGCGCTCAAGGTCCCGCCGCACGATCCGCCCTACGCGGACATCGACCCGCTGTCGTAGCGACCGCGTTCCTTCTCCCGCTCGCCGGGAGAAGGGCGCCTTTGGCGCTTCAGTAGGCGCAGTCGGTGAACACCCGGCTGATGTCGCCCTGCCACTCGCCGTGGAACTTCTCCAGCAGGCGTTCCGCCGGCGTCAGACCACTGTCGGCGATGGCTTCGAGTTCGCCCAGATAGGTGGTCTCGTCGATGAAGCTGCCGTCGAATTCGGCGCGGTTCTTCAGCCCCTGGCGGGCGATGGCCACCATGTCGACCGCCACGTCGCGGGCCGAACGCCCGGCCACCTGCGCCTTCAGGCCCAGCCGCGGCACGTCGCGGCGCAGGCCCTCGCGGTCCTCCGGCGTCCAGTGCTTGCAGAGGTCCCAGGCCGCCGCCAGGGCCGCCTCGTCGTAGAAGATGCCCGTCCACAGGGCCGGCAGCGCGCACAGCCGGCTCCAGGGCCCGGCGTCGGCGCCGCGCATCTCCAGATAGGATTTGAGCCGCACCTCCGGGAAGATGGTGGTGGTGTGGTCGGCCCAGTCCTTCATGGTGGCCCGCTGGCCCGGCATGTCATCCAGCTTGCCGTCGATGAACTTCTCGAACGACTGGCCGGCGAGGTCGATGTAGAGGCCCTTGCGCTTGGCGAAGTACATCGGAACCTTGACCGCCCAGCGGGCGAAGGTCTCGAAGCCGAAGCCTTCCTCGAAGACGAAGTTCAGGAGGCCCGTGCGGTCCGGATCGGTGTCGGTCCAGACATTGGCCCGCGAGGACAGGAAGCCGTTCGGCTTGCCTTCGGTGAAGGGGCTGTTGGCGAACAGGGCCGTGGCGATCGGCTGCAGAGCCAGCGAGGTGCGGAACTTGGCGACCATGTCGGCTTCGGAGGAGAAGTCGAGGTTGGCCTGCACCGTGCAGGTGCGCAGCATCATGTCGAGGCCGAGGTTGCCGACCAGCGGCATGTAGCGCCGCATGATCACATAGCGGCCCTTGGGCATGATTTCCGCCTGGTCGCGGCGGATGGTCGGATGGAATCCGAGGCCCAGGAAACCCAGGCCCAGCTCGTCGGCGACCGTCTTCACCTCGTCCAGGTGCTGCCCGGTCTCCGAACAGATGTCGTGCATGGTCTTGAGAGGCGCGCCGCTGAGCTCGAACTGTCCGCCCGGCTCCAGGCTGACGTTGGCCCCGTTGCGCTCCAGCCCGATAATGGTCTGGCCGCCGTCGGCGCGGTCTTCCAGCACCGGCGTCCAGCCGAATCGCATCAGCCCCTTGAGCAGAGCCTCGATGCCGCGCTCGCCGTAGTAGGGCACGGTCGAAAGATCGGCGAGGTTGAAGCCGAACTTCTCGTGCTCGGCCCCGACTCGCCAGGCGCTCTTGGGCTTGGAGCCGTCGGCGAAATAGGCGGTCAGCTGGTCGAGCGTCAGCGGACGGTCGTCCGTCCCGGTATCCGCCATGGTATGCCTCCCCAGGCTGTTACTTCCGATAGGCGGGGGAGGCCCTTCCCCAACCGGCGGCGATCTTTACGCTGTTCAGCAGGTGGGAGACAATCACGTCCTTCGCAAGGCTGTGTGACACGAAGCCATGAAGGCTGTGACCCGCAGAGTTCCGGGCTTCGCCGTCGCCCCGTTGCAGCCGGGACCGGTGGCGCTTTGGCCGTGCAAGCTGGCCTCGACGGTGCGTACATCCCCCCCAAACGGTCGTTGTCCCCCTCCGCTCAGGCGCCTTAGCCTCGCGTCATGATCATCGCCCTGACCCTGACCTCGCTGCTCCTGGCCGCTCAGCCCGCCGCCCTCCCGCCCCGCAATCCGACGCTGATCCGGCGCGGCGAAGCGGTGGCGAAGATCAACGAAGCCCTCAACGGGCTGCTGGAGCGCCACGGCTATGAAGCTGCCCGGGGGGATCGCCTGATGGCGGTGATCGCCATGCCCGGCTACTGCGATCTGGACGGACCGACACAGACGACAAGCGTGTCAGCCTACCGGGACCTCAAACCGGACCATCCCCAGTTTGACGCCATCCAGTCCATGGTGGAGCGCTATGGCGCCCAGCCTGGAGAGAAGGCCGACACCTTCACCACCGATGACTATTTCGACCTGAACGCGACCGTCCGCTGCCTGCCCGGCGGCGGCCGTTACCTGACCGCAATGCAGGCCAGCAAACTTCTTGGCGGCGGAAACACGCCCTCGACCCTGCGGCTGAGCCGCGATCAGTTCGATCGGCTGTTGGCCTATGCCGTCAAGGCGGCCGACGCGGACATCACCGGCACGCCCTAGTCTGCGGTGGTCCGGTCGGGGTCGGCCGACAGAGGCTGGGCCCAATCGCCCAACGCCGACTGCCAAAGAGTCATGGCGCTGATCGCCGCCGTGTCGGCCCGCAGGATTCGCGGGCCCAGCGACACCACGGACACGCAGTCCATCGCCCGCAGCCGCTCGGCCTCCTCAGGGTCGAAGCCGCCCTCCGGCCCGATCAGGATGGCCCACGGCCCGCCGTCCGCGCCGTCCAGCGCCTGCAGCACCGGCGCGCCGCCGGTCTCGTCGCAGAACATCAGCCGCCGCCCGTCCCAGCCGTCGAGCAGCTTCGACAGCTTCACGGGGCTGAGGATCTCCGGCACGTCCAGCCGCCCGGTCTGCTCGGCCGCCTCGATGGCGATGGCCTGCAGGCGGTCGACATTGGCCTTGTCGGCGTTGGTCCGCCGGGTCAGCACCAGCTGCACCCGGGCGGCGCCCAGCTCCGCCGCCTTCTCGATGATGGTCTCCAGCCGGCCGCGCTTGACCAGCGCCATGACCAACGTCAGGTCCGGTCCCGTGTCCTGGGCCCGCACCCGCGAACCGACGGTCAGCCGGCAGCGGCGCTTGTCCGGATCGACGACGGTGGCCCGCCATTCGCCGTCGCGGCCGTTGAACAGCAGAACCTCCGAGCCGATGGCGAGGCGCATGACGGCGATCAGATAGCGGGACGCTTCCATGCCCGGCGCGACGGGCGCCCCGGCCTTCAGGTCGTCGGTGACGAAGAGACGGATCATGCAGGCCTTCTAGCGCGACAAGGCCGCCCGTGTTTAGCGTGTCGGATGGGAAAAGAATCCGAAGCCTACGACGACGAACTCATCGCCCTGCAGACCGCCATCGTCACCTGGCGAAAATGGTCTATGGACCAGAGCGAGAAGGTGCTGGTCATCTTCGAAGGCCGCGACGCCGCCGGCAAGGACGGCACGATCCGCCGCATTGTCGAACACCTGCCGCCGCGCACCACGCCGATCGTGGCCCTGCCCAAGCCGTCCGACCGCGAAAAGACCCAGTGGTACTTCCAGCGGTTCGCATCCCACCTGCCGGCGGCCGGCGACTGCGTGATCTTCAACCGCTCCTGGTACAATCGCGGCGGCGTCGAGCCGGTGATGGGATTTTGCACCGCCGAGCAGCACGAGGCCTTCCTGGTCGCCGCGCCTGACTTTGAACACTTGCTGGTCAGAGAGGGCATCAAGATCATCAAGCTCTGGCTCGACATCAGCAAGGACGAGCAGGCCAAGCGGTTGAAGAATCGCCACCTCGATCCGCTCAAAGCCCTCAAGACCAGCCCGCTCGACGCCGAGGCCCAGAAGCGCTGGGACGACTATTCGGGGGCCCGCGATCTGATGCTGATCCGCACCCACACCGAGGCCGCGCCCTGGGCCTGTGTCCGCGCCGACCACAAGAAGGCGGCCCGCATCGCGGTCATGCGCCACCTGCTGCACGCCGTCGCCCCGGCCCGGCTGCGCAAGGGGGTGGAAAAGCCCGATCCGGCGGTATTGTTCCCGTTCGACGCCTCGGCGCTGACCGACGGGCGGCTGGAGCGCTAGACCCTTTCAGGTTTTGATGTACGCATCAAAACCTGATCAAAAGGGTCTAGAATCAAACATTTAGAGCACGTCCGGGCGGCGGAACCGCGTACACTTCCGCCTGACGTGCTCT
>JANPKF010000525.1:0-3179 GCA_031425895.1 Caulobacteraceae bacterium
CCGATGTGCTGGTCGGCGGGCAGGGGAGCGACCTCTACCTCGTCGATGACGCTGGCGACGCGATCACCGAGCTGGACGGCGAGGGGCTCGACACGGTGCGGGCAACGATCAGCTACACGCTGGGGACCTTCGTGGAGGCTCTGCTGCTGTACGGCAGCGACGACCTGGACGGCACGGGCAATGGCCTGAACAACGGGATCAGCGGCAACAGCGGGGCCAACATCCTGTCAGGCCTGGACGGCGACGACTCCCTTGGTGGCGAGGGAGGCGACGACACCCTGATCGGCGGCGCCGGCAACGATTTCCTCTACGGAGGCGCGGGCGTGGACGCCATGACCGGCGGGATCGGCGACGACGTCTATGGCGTCGATGATCTGGGCGATACGGTTGTCGAGCTGGACGGCGAGGGAACCGACCGGGTCGAAAGCGCCATCACCTGGACGCTGGGGGACTTCCTCGAGAACCTGACGTTGCTCGATGGGGCGGCGATCAACGGCACGGGCAATGGCCTGGCCAACACCCTGATCGGCAACAGCCTGGACAACATCCTGAACGGCGGCGACGGCGCGGACCTGCTGCAGGGCGGCGATGGCAAGGACACCCTCGATGGCGGCGCCGACGTGGACGTGCTGGAGGGCGGTCTCGGCTCCGACACCTACTACGTGACCGCCGGCGACACGGTGACCGAGCTGGCCGATCAAGGCGCTGCGGACACGGTGGTCTCGACGATCAGCTGGGTTCTTGAGGCGAATGTCGAGACCCTGGTGCTGAGTGGCGCGGCAGCCATCGACGGGACGGGCAACAACGCCAAGAACGCCCTGGTCGGCAACGGCGCGGCCAATGTGCTGAGCGGGCTGGACGGCAACGACATCCTGATCGGCGGCCTCGGGGTGGACACCCTGATCGGCGGCAGCGGCAAGGACCTGTTCGTCTTCGATCAGGCCGATCTCGACGGCAGCGACGTCGATGTCGTCTCCGACTTCGTCAGCGGCTCGGGCGACATGCTCTACCTCTATGGCATGGACGCCAACAGCGGGCTGGCCGGGGATCAGGCCTTCGCCTTCATCGGCACGGCGGCGTTCAGCAATGTGGCAGGCGAGCTGCGCTATACCGTGGCCGGGGCCAATCTGGTGCTGGAAGCCGATGTGGACGGCGACGGGACGGCGGACTTCAGCCTGTCGATGCTGAACATCAACAGTCTGGTGGCGACCGACTTCCTGCTGTGACGCGCGGTCCGATGGCGCCAGGCCAGTGTCGGCCTATCGCCAGTCATCTGACGTGCCGGTGCGCCGGGCGTTGATCGGCGGCGCATGGCGGATCGGCTCGCCGGGCGCGTCGACCGGGCGGCCGTAGTACCAGCCCTGCGCCATGTCGACGCCGGCCTCGCGGACAGCGGCTTCGACTTCCTTGGTCTCGACCATTTCGGCGACCGTGCGGACCTTCAGGTCCTGGCAGAGTTTCACGACATGGCGGACCAGGGCGGCGTCGCGACCGCCACCGGCCAGATCCCGGACATAGCGGCCATCGATCTTGACCACGTCTATGGTCAGGGTCTGCAGATAGGCCAGGGAGGCGGAGCCGGCCCCGAAGTCGTCGAGACAGACGAGGCTGCCGGCCCCACGCAGGGCCTGGATGTGGCGGTTGGCAAGGGCGAGGTCATCGATGGCGGCGCTTTCGGTGATCTCCAGGATCAGCCGCTGGCTCAGCCGCGGTGTCTGACCGATCAGCCTTTGCAGGCCTTCGACGAAGGGGCTCGAGCCGATGCTGCGGCCGGAGATGTTCACGGCCAGGCGCAGCTCGCCGGTGCGGTCGCCCTTCAGGCGCCGGATGGCCTGTTCAAGAACGGCGCGGTCCAGTTCCTCGATCAGGTCGAACTCCTCGGCCATGCGGACCATGGCGAAGGGGCTGGCATTGTCCTCGAAGCGGACCAGGGCTTCATGGTGGTGCAGATCGCCGTTGGCGAGGGTGATGACCGGCTGGAAGGCGAGGGTGAAGCGGCGCTGGCTGACGGCGGCGCCCAGCTCGCCGGCCCGGGCGAGGGTGCGGCGCACAGAGCGGTTCATCGCGTCCGCCATGGACGCGGGCGGCACGTCCTTCAGCCCCTCGCTCATGAAGTCGTCGAGGGCGTAGCGCATGGCGCGGGCCAGCCGGCCAGGAGAGGCGATCTCCAGAGGCACCGACTGCACCTTGCCGCTGATCGGGGCGGCGCCGCAGGCCGTGGCGATGGCCCGGCTCAGGCGGCGCGCTATCATGTCGGGCGTGTCGCCTGCCTCGCGCAGCAGGGCGAAGCGTTCGCCTTCCAGCCGGGAGGCGGCGCCATGCTGACCGGCCTCGGCGCGCAGGGCGCCGGCGACGCGAGCGTCGAGGGACTTCGCCTCGGCCGCGGGAAGGGCTCGACGGGCATCCTCCAGGCCACCCAGGTCGACCATGGCCAGTTCCAGCTCGCGGCCGGCCAGATGGGCAGCCTCGGTCAGGCCCCGGACCACAGCCTCGAAGCCGGCGCGGTCATGCATGCCGTCCTCGCCACCGCGGGCGTTGGGCAGCGGGGCGGAGATCAGGGCGCAGGAGATGCGGCCGCTATTCCCGGGCAGCTTGCGCAGGGTGACGGCGGCGCCGTGCGCCCCGGCGCGCGCCAAGCGCAGGGTGGCGGGCCCGCGGCGTTGACCTTCCTCAAGGCAGTCCAGAATGGCGCCCAGGAGCTGGACATCGCTCTCGTCGAAAATGGCGGTCAGCGGTCGGCCGATCAGCGACGCCTCGGTCTCGCCCAGCATCGATTGGGCAGCGCCGAAGGCTTCCAGCACCGTGCCGGATCCGTCCAGTTCCAGGAGCAGATCACCGGCCGCGAAGGCGAAGCCAAGCAGGGTTAGGGATGAGGTCGCCAAGGGAAAACTGCCTCCTGTAGGCGTCCTCTTTGAGGCATCAGCCTTAAGGGGCGGTTTCGGATCGGTCTCCCTTCGCCCTTTGCCACAAACTTTCTTATACACAAAATGGGGCGTTGTGCCCATCGGGGCGCGCCGTCAGGATGGCGCCGGGGGACGACATGGCGCTGGGCTGACAGCGAAATCGCGCCATCGTCTCGATTGTCGTAGGGGGAACTTCAGCAGTATGCCGACCACCACCAACCTGACCCGCCGCGTGGTAATCGTCGGGGGGGGAACGGCCGGCTGGCTGACCGCCGC
>JANPKF010000526.1:0-3256 GCA_031425895.1 Caulobacteraceae bacterium
CGATGGACAGCCACATCAAGCTCTGCGAGGAGCTGTTTTCGGCGGCGCGCTCCGAGTTCAAGAACATGGAGTTCTACTACTTCCACAACTGCCTCTACGAGAGCGTCTGGAAGGACAACCGCCGCCGCGCCCAGGAGAAGACCAACACCTGGGACGTGCTTCACAAGTTCCCGAGCGACTACAAGGTCATCTTCGTCGGCGACGCCACCATGAGCCCCTACGAGATCACCTATCCGGGCGGCAGCGTCGAGCACTGGAACGAGGAGCCGGGCGCCATCTGGATGGACCGGGTGACCCAGATCTACCACTCGGCCATCTGGCTCAACCCGACGCCGGAACGCCATTGGGACTACACCCAGTCGATCGGCGTGATGAAGCAGCTGGTGGGCGACCGCATGTTCCCGCTGACCATCGAAGGCCTCGACAAGGCGATGAAGGAACTGGTGCGCGGGCACTGACGACCCCTCTCCCAAAGGGAGAGGGAGGCCCCCCCCCGGCGTGGGAGGGTGAGGGGTTACGCTGTCTCAGTGCTGCGCATCCCTGCCTGTACCTCCCGACCTGCCGATCCGCATGGGATAGAAGGATTGCGATACAACCCAAATCCCGCGATGGTCCGCGCCGACCATCTGTAACCGGGGGCTTTCGCCGTGGACGCAACGACCATCACCATCATTTCCGTCGTCGCCGGCGTCGCTGTCGGCGCGATCGGCGGCGTGGTCCTGGCCCGGGCCCTCAGCATGAAGGGCGGCCTGCTGATCGCCGGCGTCATCGTTGTCGGCGCCGCCGGCGGCGCGCTCGGCTGGTTCTTCGCCGACCACGACCTGGTCCCAAGCCAGAAGTTCGCCAACGCCCGCAAGGACGCCGAACGCCTGCCGGAAGTGGCCACCCTCAAGCAGTACTACCCGGCCGACTATGCCAAGATGCAGAACGACATGGAGCTGGTGAAGGGCAAGCGCCTCGGCGCCACCGGCATCGCCCAGCTGGTCCATTCCAATGCCCGCGCCGTGCTCAGCCGCGAGCTGAAGAAGGCCAGCGACGAGAACCTCATCACCCTGATGAAGATCCGCCGCGACAAGGCCGAGGCGCTCGGCAAGGTCTCCCCCGCCTACTGCTACGACTTCACCCGCGGCGCCCGCCTCGACTTCGACCCCGACACCGTGGTCAGCGCCGACCTGGTCCAGCGCGAGCGCGCCGCCACCGCCGCCATCCTCGAGCAGGTCGCCACCAACCCGGTGAAGGACGCCGCCGGCGCCAACCTCAACCCCGAGGACGGCGGCAAGCTGGTCGACCTCTGGTACGACGTGCAGATGAAGAACAAGATCGGCGACCAGGCCCTGGCCGGCTTCACCCCCGAAGACGCCAAGACCGTCCGCCAGCTCACCGGCCGCAACATCTCGGTCAGCGACCCCAGGCGCCAGGCCCTGCTCTGCCGCTACAACATCGCCCTGCTGGACGAGACCCTGAAACTGCCCCCGGCCAAGGCGGCCACCGTCGGCCGCCTGAACGTCGGCAAGGGGCTTTAGCCGCTTACCAGCGCCACGGTCTCTGGATCGGCGTCGTACCGGCACTCCTCCGCCATCCAGCGGGGGAGTTGGCCGGCCTCATGGAGACTTCTGACCACGTCGCGTCGGCAGTAGCTGCATGGGGTCTTGTCATAGGCCTTGACCAAGGCGTCATGGCGCTCGTCTGGTGCCAACTTTTCGCGGACAGCCAGCACGTCCATGACAAGGCTGTGCGCCTCATGCGGGGTTATTTCGCTGTCTATCACTGGCACGACGAGGGCATAGTCGCCGGGACGATAGTTGGACTTCAAAAGACCCACGCTCCACGGCTGTAGCGCTCGCAGACCTTCGACGGCCACCGCCCTGACCGCCCAGTGGTCTACCTGCTCCATCGCCATCCGGGAGAAATGCCGGACCTTCGGGTCATTGTCGTTCCGCCATCGCAGCAGCGCTCTCGGATCACCGGGCAAAGGTTGGCGTGCGAAGAACCGCAGATACGGCAGCGCCCGCCACGCCTCATCGAGGCTCGCCAGATCCTCCGCCAACAACAGTCGCTCCGCCTCCGACCGGGGAGTGACTCGCGGGCCCCAGCGAGTTTGCTGTTTGGCCCGCAAAGCTTCCCGCAAGCTCTCGAACGGCTCGGGCTCAATCGGCCTTGACCTCGCATCCTCGGACCGGCCGACAAGCGCCCTGTCCAACACAGGATTGGTTTTCCGTGCCGCTTCGAGAACAGGCTCTATCGCCTCGCCTTCCCGCAACCGAAGGTCAGTCAGCCAGCTATCCGCCATCCAGCCGTCTTCATCGAACTGCGGCGCCAGCAGGCCGAGCGCCTCGATCAGGGCCGGAAAGCCCTCCAGGCGGATCAGTAGATCGGCGAGGTCGAGACGGTCGTCTTCGTCCTCCTGGCCCCTGATGACCGCCGTCAATCGCGTCCGATCGAGATCCTCATGCGCCGCGGCTAATGCGGTCAGGACCGACAGCGGATGCCAGAGCCCCGTCTCTTCCTCATCGCCCCATGCTTCGACGACCTCCAGCAGGTTCAGATAGACTTTTTCCAGCTGCCCCGAGGCCGCAATCAATCGGGCCAGGTACGGCGCGCGCGGCTCTTCGCATTGCGGGTCGTGTGCGAGATTGACGGCGCAGGCGTCAAACAGCGCCGCGACGTGGCTCTCGTCATCGCCGCGCAGGAGGGTCATGGCCCGGCCGGAGCCCTTTTCAAGCGCCGCCCTGAAGACAGTCAGGTCTGACGTCATACCGTCTTCAACCATGGGCTAGGCGAAGGAGCAACCGGCCCGTCCGAGCGTTCATCCGCCATGGCCAGCCGCGATCTCAAGACCTACGACAGCATGCGCGACTTCGGCGTCACCGCCGAGCCGAGCAGCCAATCCGAAGTCAAGCCGTCCAAGCAGCTCCGCTTCGTCATCCAGAAGCACGCCGCCACCCGTCTTCACTACGACCTGCGCCTCGAGTGGGAGGGTGTCTTCCTGTCCTGGGCCGTCACCCGAGGGCCCTCGCTCGACCCGGCCGACAAACGCCTGGCCGTCGAGGTGGAGGATCACCCGCTGGCTTACGGCGACTTCGAGGGGACCATCCCCAAGGGCCAATATGGTGGCGGCAGCGTCATGCTGTGGGACCGCGGCTACTGGGCGCCGGAGGCCGGCTTCGACGTCGCCAAGGGTCTCAAGAAGGGCGAGCTCAAGGTGGTCTTCGCCGGCGAGCGGGTGAAAGGCGGCTACGTCCTGGTCCGCCTGCGC
>JANPKF010000527.1:0-1602 GCA_031425895.1 Caulobacteraceae bacterium
TCGCCGGGATGAGCGGATATTAGGGACCAAACGGGTCGTCGAGATACCCGTCGAGGAAGTCGAACACCGTCGCCTTGAGCAGGGCGTGCGGGATGGCGTTGAAGTGGTCGCAGCCCTGGACGGAGACGGCCTTGGCCCCCCGGATGTGGTCGGCGAGGCCTTGCGGATCGCCGGCCAGCGCATCGCGGCTGCCCGCCACCACCAGGGTCGGCACATTGATCCGGAAGAGGTCGTCCGGGGTCAGGGTGACCCCTTGGGCGCGGGATACGGCGGCCAGGGCCAGGCGGTCCTCGCCCTGTTCGTCGGCGAACTGGCGGAAGCTCTGCAGCATAGGTTCGGGAATCGTCGACGGGTCGTCGGCCTCCATGGCCCGGCCCATGGCGTCGTCGTCGGGCGAGGGGGTGAACAGCCGCTCGCCGATGCCGCCGACGATCAGCTGGTCGATGCGGTCGCCGTGGCTGATGGCGAGGGACAGGGACAGGCGGGCGCCCATCGAGTAGCCGACGACGTCGGCGCGCGGGATACCGAGGTGGTCCAGCAGTTCGGTCAGGTCGGCCAGGCGCCGGGCGGGGGCGTAGGCGGCCGGGTCATGCGGCTTGCCGCTGTGGCCATGGCCGCGCATGTCCGGCGCGATGATGCGCTGGCCCCGCCGTTCGAAGGCGGCGTACCAGCCGGTGCGCTTCCAGCCCTCGTCGCGGTTGGACGCAAAGCCGTGGACCAGCAGCACGGGCTTGCCGCCCGGGACCCCCGCGTCGTCGTAGGAAATGGTGACGCCATCGCTGGCGGTGAACTCGGCCATCAGCCCCCCTTGCCCGGCTCGAACAGCTCTATGGCGTTCCCAGACGGGTCTTCACACAAGACCTGCGATCCCCCCGGACCGCTGACGATCGGACCTCGAAACACGATCCCCGCACCGGTCATCCGCTCAACCAGTCCGGCGAGGTCGTCAACAACCAGCACGATTCGGTTCCAGCCGCCCGGCTGTGGTTGCCCGCCGCTGTCCAGGGCCTTGCCGGCCGAGGAGGCGGGACCGGCCAGCCACAGGTCCTGATCGCCGCGAACGACAATGGCCATGGCCGGGCCGAACCGCTGGCGCACTTCGAAGCCGAGGGCGTCTGTGTAGAAGGCGATCGCCGCCGCCACGTCGTGAACCAGATACCGCGCGGTTGCCATTCGGCGTCTTCTCCCTGGGCAGGACAGTGCCGTCAGCCGCGAGCGGCGTCCATAGCCGGCGTTCGGGTCGGGCTGGATCGGCTTATGGTGGGCTGTGGTTTTCCAGCAGCCGTCACTGGGCTAGGCTGCCGGCAACGGAGGGTGCGATGCCGAGAGTGCTGATCGTTGTGGTGGCGGCGCTTCTGCTCGCCGCCTGGGCCCCTGTCCCCAAGTCCTACAGGTTCGACACGGCCTCTCCGGACGGTCTGTTCATCGTCGAGCTTGGCCCGGCCCTTCCGCTCTACAGCGATAGGACCGGGGTCTCGGTGGATCTGTTGAGGTTCGACCCGGCCACCAACGACATCACGGCCAACGCCCTCAAGGGCTGGGCCTCCGTCAACGAGGTCAAGCTGGTCTACCAGGGACGGGCCTACATCGTCGGCCGCGCCA
>JANPKF010000528.1:0-2319 GCA_031425895.1 Caulobacteraceae bacterium
GTCGCCGCACCGAACAGCCGCCCGGTCATGATCATCTGCTTGGCTCGGGCCGGGCCCACCAGCCGGACGCAGGCCGGGACCGCATTCCACATCAGGTTCATGCCCAGCTTCACTTCGCCGTAACCGATCCGGGCGTCCTGCGAGGCGATGCGGAAGTCGCAGGCGCTGGCGATGCACGCCCCCGCGCCCGTGGCCACGCCCTGAATCGCGCAGATGGTGGGCTGCGGGATGTCCCGCAGCGCCCACATCAGCGCCGCGCCACGCTCGGCCGTCCGGCGGCGCATCAACAGCGAGGCGCCCTCCGCCCGCGACGGCGGTTCGCGCAGGTCCGCGCCGACCGAGAAGTCCGCGCCTTCGGCGCGCAGGACCACCGCGCGGGTCTGCTCATCCTCGGCAAAGGCGCGCGCCACCGCGGTAAGGTCGCGCATCATGGCGCCGGTCACGGCATTGCGGCTTTCCGCCCGGTCGATGGTGACGATGGCGACGGACCCCTCGCGTGCGAGGTGGATGAACGATCGGGCCATGGTCTCTCCTAGGTGACCCGTGGATGCTAGCCCGCCATGGCTGCGACGCCCATCACCCCGGCCCGACGGAAACCCCCGACATATCCGTGAAATACCTGTCGCGTACCCGCCATGGGCTCGCCCCAGCGGAGTCCGATGACGGTCGCATGAGTTCTCTCCGCCCCCGCTCCGTCGTCGCATCTCTTTCCGCCTTGGCCCTCGCCAGCCCGGCCTGGGGCCAGGCCGGCGAAGCGCCCCGAAAGCCCGGCGATCCCGAGACCACCGTCTCCGAACTGGTGGTCACCGGCTCCGCCCCCCAGGCCGGCGCCGTGGTCGGCGATGTGCCGGCCGAGCTGCAGCTCTTTCCTGACGACATCCAAGCCTATGGGCTGAGCTCGGTCGCCGAGCTCCTGGCCCAGCTTTCGCCCCAGACGCGCACCGAGCGGGGGCGGGGCGGGGCGCCGGTGGTGCTGGTGAACGGCCGCCGCACGGCTGGGTTCGCCGAGATCCGCGACCTGCCGACAGAGGCGATCCAGCGCGTCGACGTCCTGCCCGAGGAAGCCGCGCTCAAGTACGGCTATCCGGCCACCCAGCGGGTCATCAATTTCGTGCTGAAGCGCGAATTCCGCGCCTCCACGGTCGAGCTCACCGGGCGCGCGCCCACCGCCGGCGGCCGCGTCAATGGCGAGGCGGAACTGGGCTACTTCCGCGTGGATGGCGACCGGCGGGTCAGCCTGAACTTCGAGGTCAGCGGCTCCTCGGCGCTGACCGAGGCGGAGCGCGAGCTCTCGGGCGTGGTCTCCGGTCGGCTATTCGACCCCATTGGCAATGTGCGCGGTCTGCTTCCCGACGGCCAGATCGACCCGGCGCTGAGCGCGCTGGCCGGCGGCCCGGTCACCGTGGCCGCCGTTCCCGCCTTGGCCGCGACTCGCGCGCCCACGCTCGCCGAGTTCACCACTGGCGCCGGGCGGCCCAATCAGACCGACGTCGGCCGTTTCCGGACCCTGTTGCCCGAGACCCGGACCGCCACCCTGAACGCGGTGGTCTCGACGCCCCTGACCGAGATCTTTACCGGCAGCCTCAACGCCACGCTGGAGGCCACCGACAGCGAGTCGCTCCTGGGCCTCCCGGGCGCCACCCTGATCGTACCGACCGGCCACCCCGCCTCGCCCTTCGCCCAGCCCGTCGCTGTGGACCGCTACATTACCGCGCTCGGCCCGCTGACCCAGTCCCGCGAGGGCTGGACCGGGCGACTGGGCGGCGGCCTGAACGGCGACGTGGCCCGCTGGCGCCTGTCCCTCACCGGCGCCTATGAGCGGGAGGAGACGCGCGTCGAAGGCGACGCCGGGCTCAATGTCGCGCCGTTGCAGGCCCAGATCACCGCCCGCGCCCCGGGCCTGAACCCCTTCGGCGCGCTCCCGGCCGACCTGTTGGCCTTCCGCGCCAGCGACACACGCTCCACCTCCGACAACGCCAACCTGCAGGGTGTCGCATCGGGCGAACTGCTGTCGGTCCCGGCCGGCGCGCTGCGGGCCAACCTGCGGGCGGGCGCCACCTATCTGGCCTTCGACTCGCGCGCTGAGCGGCTGGGCGTCACCCAGACCACCGATCTGTCTCGCACCGCTTACAACGGCCAGGTCAGCGTCGACCTGCCCCTGGCAAGCGCCCGCGCGGACGTCCTGCCCTGGCTCGGCGAACTCTCGGCCAACCTAAATCTGGCGGCGGAGAATCTTTCGGACTTCGGCACGCTCACCACCGTGGGTTACGGCGTGAACTGGCGGCCGATCACCCGTTTCAGCCTGATCGCCTCGATGAA
>JANPKF010000529.1:0-3319 GCA_031425895.1 Caulobacteraceae bacterium
ACGCCAGCGCCGGTGCGCTCGACCCGGCGGAAGGGCTCGAAGGCCAGTTCCAGCTCATCGGCCGAAAGGCCGGGGCCGGTGTCGGCGATGGCGATGACAAGTCGGCCCTGTTCGTCGAGCGACAGGCGCACTTCGATGCGGCCGCGCAGGGTGTACTTCACGGCGTTGCCGATCAGGTTGGACAGCACCTGGCGGGCCCGGGTGACGTCGCCGACCACGGCGCCGCGGGCGTTCTCCAGGCCATCGTCGATATGGATCGACAGCTCGACGCCCTTGGCCGAAGCGTGGGGGCGGCTGAGCAGCACCAGTTCGCGGGCCAGACGGACCGGATCAAAGGGCTGGCGGTCGAGAGCGAGGCGGCCGGCTTCGGCGGTTTCCGAATCGAGGGTGGCGTTAAGCACGGCGATCAGTTCGTTGGCGGCTGTGAGGGCGGCGCCCAGCTGTTCGCGGCTGGGCGCGGCGCGGCCGCCCTGGCCGGCGGCGGCGGCCAGCACGTGGGTCACGCCATTCAGGCCGTTGCGGATCTCATGGCTGAGGGTCGCTACGATATCAGACTTGGATCGGGCCAGCTTCTGGGCCCGCTCGAGCGTTTCGCCGCGTTCGGCGATCAGGGCCTCGCGCTCGGCGGCGAGGGCGAACTGCTGGCGCATCATCTGGTTGAGGATCAGGCACAGGGCCATGGCCAGCGCCATGGCGCCCCAGACGGCCAGGCCCTGGTCCCGGCTGCCCTCATGGCTGAAGAGGGCGATCAGGGGACCGGCGGCGGCCAGCGGGGCGACGGTCAGCAGCGCGGGCAGCAGCGGGGCGCTGAAGAAGAAACAGACGATGGCCCCGGCAGCGGCCATCAGCAGCAGGGGCTCGCGGGCCGGGCCCGCGCCGTCGGCAAGGGCGGCGACCTGGGCCACGGCGCCCGCCCACAGCAGGCCTGACAGGATGTGGACGCGGACGCGGCGGGCGACGGGAATATCCGGGGTCGTGCGCATCCAGTTCACGACGGCGTAGAAGGCGCCCCAGTTGAGGGCGAAGATGGCGAAGCTGGCCGCCATCCACATGGAATTGGCCGCGAAGGAGCCGGCCCAGACAAAGACCGGCAGGCTGACCGCGAAGCAGGCGAGGGCATAGGGCATCAGCCGCCGCTGGGCGTCGAGGCACTGGGCCAGGAAACTGGCGCCGCCGCGCGCACCTTTCGAGCTGGGCGCGGAGTCGGTGAGGATGGCTTCAAACACTCGAAATTCCCCGCTTGCTGGTGGCGCACCATAGTCGCGGCAGGGTTTGCGACCCGTTACGGCGCAGCGTTAATCCACAGGTCTTCTGGCAAGGGGTCATTAAGGCTAACCCGGCATTATCGTTTACCGACTCGGGGACCTTGAGACAGCACAGATGACGACGACGCGGGCCTCTCTTACCGATATCGATGTCCGCACCCTGCTGAAGGGCGCGACGGCGGACGAACGCGCCCTGGCCGCCCACAAGCTTTGCCGGGCCATGGATCGCGAGGCCCTGACCGAGGACGAACGGACCAAGGCGGCCGAGATCCTGCGGGTGATGGCGGCCGACGCCGCCGTGCTGGTGCGCCGCGCCCTGGCGGTGACCCTGAAATCCTCGCCGCTGGTGCCGCGCGACGTGGCCATGAAGCTGGCCCGGGATGTCGAGAGCATCTGCCTGCCGATGCTGAACTTCTCGCCGGCGTTTTCCGACGATGACCTTTCGGAGATCGTGCGGCTGGGCGGACCGGTGCGCCAGGTGGCGATCGCCAAGCGGCCGGCGGTGTCCGAAAAGGTCACCGCCGCCATCGTCGAGCACGGTGTCGAGGCGGCGGTGGAGACGGCGGCGGCCAACGACAACGCCAACTTCTCCGAGCGCTCCCTGACCCGCGCCCTGCAACGGTTCGAAAAATCCGAGAAGGTGCTGGCCGCGGTCGCCTATCGCCAGGTGCTGCCGGCCTCGGTCACAGAGAAGCTGATCGATCTGGTTGGCGACCAGGTGCGCGAACATCTGCTGAGCCACCATTCGGTGTCGCCGGAACTGGCCCTGCAGATCGCCATCGGGACCAAGGAGCGGGCCATTGTCGACCTGGTCGACCAGGCCGGCCGCGCCGCCGATCCCAAGGCCTTCGCGGAGCATCTGCACCGGGCCAAGCGACTGACCGCAAGCCTGCTGCTGCGGGCCCTGGCCCAGGGTCACATGAGCTTCTTCGAGTGCGCCGTCGCCGAACTGGCCGGGGTGCCGCACCATCGCACCTGGCTGATGATCCATGACGCGGGCCAGCTGGGCCTGCGGGCCATCTACGAGCGGGCCGGGCTGCCGGCGCGGCTCTACTCGGCCTTCCGGGTGGCGGTCGACACCTACCACACCATGGAATTCGACGGCGGGCCACGGGATCGGGAGCGCTTCCAGGAACGGATGCTGCAGCGATTTCTGACCCAGACCCAGACCACACAGCGCGATGACGTCGACTACATGCTCGACAAGATGGACCGGCTGGCCGAGGAGCGGGTGCGGCCCGTCCGGCACATGGGCACGGCCTGATCCATGCTGGCCGAGCGTGATGGCGATCTGACCCTGATTGCCGTCACCGCCGACAGTCTGGACGCCGAGGACGTCGGCGGCGAGGCCTTGGCCGGGCTGTTGGGCCTGTCGCCGCCACCCGTCTGGCCACCCGAACACAACGACCGCGCCACGCGCGACTGGACGCGGGACCTGCTGGCCAGGCATCCGGACGAGCCGGGCTACGCCTTCTGGTATCTGATCGCGGGCGGCGAACTGGCCGGCATATGCGGGTACAAGGGGCCGCCGGACAGTGAGGGCGTGGTGGAGATCGGCTATTCGGTCATTGAACCGATGCAGCGTCGGGGTCTGGCGACCCGGGCGGCTCGGTTGTTGGTCGACCGGGCCTTTCGCGATTCGCGGGTAACGGCCGTGGTGGCGGAAACATTGCCGCCATTGATCGCTTCCCAGACTGTATTGTTGCGATGCGGCTTTGCGCTGACCGAGCGAAAGATCGATCCGGAAGACGGCGAGATCTGGAGATATCGGCTCGCCCGGCCGTAGGGCATCCCCTTAGGAGGCGGCGCCGATGACATTCAGAGACGTCCGCTTTGTCCATATCAGCATTGCCGCCCCGCCAGCCGGGGTTGCGGCCCTTCTGCGCGATGCGCGCAGGCTGCCCGAATGGGCCCCCAACTTCGGCGACGAGATCAAGACGGACGGCGGCCGCTGGATCATGCGGACCAAGGCTGGTCCCTGCATTGTGAGAATGGTCGCCGAGAACGACCTGGGTGTCGCCGACCACTGGGTGAAGCCGCCGGGCGCATCAGAG
>JANPKF010000530.1:0-5574 GCA_031425895.1 Caulobacteraceae bacterium
CTCAACCTTTTTTTGATTTTAATCCTGCTTCGTATGACGCAATAAATTATAAAAACATCATGGATATAAGATCAGGCGTACCTGGTTATATATGCGAACCGCGCCGACAATCTCCACCTGATATCCAAGCCGCATGTGCCGTCGCCGATTCCGGGTCGGCCCTTGCGGGAGTCGCTTGAACAGGACTCGAGGACGAAGACGATGACGACCCGAACCGTGTTGTTCGACAGCCCCTTCCTGCTGGGCTTCGACCATACCCGCGGCCTGATCGAACGGGCCCAGCGGGCAGCCACTGAAGGCTATCCCCCCTACAACGTCGAGGCCCGCGAAAGCGGCGGACTTCGGATCACCCTGGCCGTGGCCGGCTTCTCGCCGGAGCAGCTGGAGGTGACCATCGAGGGCGAGATGCTGACCGTGGCCGGCAAGCGCGGCGACGGGGCGGACAGCCAGGACCGCGCCTTCCTGCACCGGGGCATCGCGGCCCGTGGCTTTCTTCGCACCTTCATCCTGGCGGACGGCATGATCGTGGGTGGAGCAACCCTCGAACACGGCCTGCTGCACGTCGATCTGGAGCGGCCCAAGGCCGAGCGTGTGATCCAGAGAATTCCTATCCGGGCCGGCGGCTGAACTTTTTCCGTCCGTCCCGCGTTCGTTTTGTGAAGGAGGTGGTCTCAATGACACCCGTTAGACTGACCAACGAAGCCTTTGCCGCCCTCGGCGGACCGAGCCTTGTCTATGTGCGCCCCGTGACCGGCGCCGAGATCATCGCCTCGTCGCCGGCCGCCGCCCTGGCCCATGTCGAGCTTGAACCCGAGCAGACCCTCTATGCCGTGCACCGCGCCGACGGTGAGCGTCTGGCCGTGATGAGCGACAAGGACAGCGCCATTTCCGCTGCCCTGGCCCACGAACTGGCCCCCGTTTCGGTCCACTAGGACCTTCAGCCGAAGGGGCCGCGCCGACGCCGCGCGGCCCCAAAGGTTGCCTTTTCGATACTTAACCCGTACTAGGCCGCCCTCATCTCGCCAGATTGCACGGGCATTTGCGCCCCTCGATCTGCTCCCAGGCGAGCCCTTTAGTCGCGTCCGATCATCCAACCTCGTTGATCGACCCCATGGCGCGGCCCAGAACGAGGTTGACCAGTGAAGTCCAGCGTATCGGTCCAGAAGGGCCCCTACAGCGCCGCCATCCCGGTTGTCGCCGGCATCGTCGGCGGCGCTTTCGCGATGACCGCCGCCTTCGCCATGGGCTCGGTGACCCGCCCGGACCGCCCGGCCGGGACCGTCGTCGCCACGACCATGGTCGCCAAGTCGGCCGGCAAGGCCAATCCCCACTTGGTCGCCGCCTCGCGCGATCCGATGCTTCAGGTTCTGGCCTTCAACGCCCCCGTTTCCGGCTTTGAGATCAACTCGCCGTTCGGCATGCGCCGCATGCCGTGGGAAGAGGGCGGCCGACTGCACGAAGGCGTCGATATCGCCGCGCCGGCCGGCACCAAGGTCGGCGCCACCCTGCCCGGCGTGATCACCCGGTCGGGCCTCAGCCTGTCCTACGGTCGCTTCATCGAAGTGGAGCATGCGGGCGGCCTGGTGTCCTTCTATGCCCACCTGTCAGGCACAGCGAAGGGGCTCAAGCCCGGATCGCCGGTGGTGGCGGGCCAGACCATCGCCTACGTCGGCGGCAGCGGCCGCTCGACCGGTTCCCACCTGCATTTCGAGATTCGCCAGAACGGACGGCCGATGAACCCGGCCCTGTTCATCGGGCGCAGCTTCGCTTCGGCTGATGCTCTGCCGGTCAAGGACGCGCTCAAGGTCGGCCGCACCCGCGTCGCCGTGGTGTCCAACTGGCCCGCCAGCGTGCGCGCCGCCGCCAACAACAGCACCGCCGAGGGCGCCCCCGCCGTTGTTCAGATCGGAACCGGCAATGATGGCCGGGTCCGGGCCGTCATCAACCAGAGCGGCCCGATCCAGATCGTCGCCCGCGACCCCGTCCGGGCGGCTGAGGCGCGCGCCCGCCTGCGCGCCATGCAGGAGGCTGGCGGACCCCAGCTCCTGGTCGAGGAAATCAACAAGCCGGCGTCCAAGGCGGCCTTCAAGTCCGCCCCGGCCGACGACGAAGCCATTCCGACCTCCTAGTCTCCCCGCGCCACCGCCACGGCCATCAGCAGCCGCTCCCACGGTCGGACGGATTCGGACTGTGAGGAGCATTTCCGGTCGGCTGCCCGCTTCCGATTTGGTCCGACCGCACCTAGATTGACCCCATGCTCATGACCGCCGTTCGCCGGACCGTCTGGGGCGCCAGTCGCGGCGCCGCCGTGCTGGCATTAGCCCTGCTCATCTCAATCGCCCTCGGAGGCCTCGTGACCGCTATCGCCGCCTCCAACCCGCCCGGCCGTCTGGTCGACATCGGCGGCCGCAAGATGAATCTGGTCTGTGCCGGGCCAGGACAGGCGGATGGCCCGCTCGTCATCTTCGAGGCCGGCGCCTTCGGCCTGTCCGCGGACTTTGGCGCCGTGCAGGAGGGACTGACCGCAAAGGGCGTGCGCAGTTGCGCCTACGACCGCGCCGGCCTCGGCCGCTCTGACCCGGGACCCAATCCGCGAGACTCGACGGCCATCGTCGGCGACCTTGAAAAACTGCTGGCCGCCTCGGGCGAGACCGGCCCCTACCTGATGGTCGGCCATTCGATGGCCGGACTGCACCTGCGGCTTTTCACGGCCCGCAACCGCGATCAGGTGGCCGGCCTGGTGCTCCTCGACGCCGCCCCGCCCGAAGCCGCCGACCTGCCGGTCGCCAGGACCTGGATCGGCCGCTTTGGCACAGCCTCCCATCTGGCCGGAGCCGCCGCGACGATTGGTCTGTTCGCGCCTCTGGGGCCGACCATCGGCGACCGTATCGGCCTGCCGCCCGCCGCCGCCCGCGAGAAGCGGCGCGCCTTCGCCTCGGGCCGCCACAATCGCTGGGCGGCGCGTGAAGTCAGCCTGTGGATTGCCAGTTCCGCGCAGGGCAAGGTCGTCGCCCCCTATGATCCGGACCTGCCCGTCGGGGTGGTGACCGCGGGCCCGCCGAGACAAGGCGCGCTCTCGGACTGGAAGCGCTTCCAGTCCGAACCCGCCCGGGTCAGCAAGACCGGCTTCCACGTCAACATCGACGATGCGGGTCATGCCGGCATGGTGGGCCGGAACCACCGGGACAAGATCGTCGACGCCATCCTCAAGGTTCGCGCTGCGGGAATCCAACGTTAACGTCTGGGAGGCAGTGTCCGCACCATGACCGACGCCGCGCTTGCCCTGACCCATGTGACCAAGCGCTATGGCGCCTTCACTGCCGTCAACGACCTCAGCTTCACGGCCCCACGGGGCCGCATCCTCGGCTTCCTGGGGCCGAACGGGGCCGGCAAGACGTCGACCCTGCGGATGGTGCTGGGCCTCAGCGAGGCGACCTCGGGCACGCTCGACGTGCTTGGCGCCCCGGACGGACGCAGCGTGCGCGACCGGATCGGCTTCCTGCCCGAGGAGCGCGGCCTCTACCGACGGATGACGCCGATCGAGGCGATCGTCTTCCTGGCGGGCCTGAAGGGCGTGCCGGCCCCGCTTGCCCGCAGGCGCGCCATCGCCATGCTGGAAGAGCAGGGGCTGGGCGAAGCCCGGAACCGTCAGATCCGGCAGCTGTCCAAGGGCATGGCCCAGAAGGTCCAGCTGATCGCCGCGGTCGCCCACGAGCCGGAGCTGGTCATCCTTGACGAGCCGTTCAGCGGTCTGGACCCGGTGAACCAGCAGACGCTGGAAGCCACCATCCGGGGCCTGGCGCAACGCGGGGCGACTGTGGTCTTCTCCACCCACGTCATGCAGCATGCCGAGCGACTGTGCGAACATGTCGTCCTGCTGGCCAAGGGTAAAAAGGCCTTCGACGGCAGCGTCGCCGAGGCCAAGGCCCGGGCGCCCCGCGCCCTGGTGCTGGAAGGCCCGCTGGAGGCGGCGGCGGCCGGCGCCCTTCCCGGTGTCGCCGGCGTTTCCTCGACCCCGCTCGAGGCCGGCGGCCAGCGGCATGTCTGCGCGCTCAAGGCTGGGGCGTCGGGCCAGGAGGCGCTGAAGAAGGCCTTCGCGCTAGGTCTCGATATCCAGCGGTTCGAACTGCGCGAACCCAGCCTGCACGACGCCTTCATCGTCCTCACCGGCGAGCAGATCGACAGCCCGGAGATGGCCCGATGAGACGCCTGCTCCGCATCGCCCAGCGCGAATACATCGCCTATGTCCGCACCGTCGGCTTCTGGCTTTCGATGCTGGCCCTGCCGCTCGGCATGGTCATGGTCATGGGAGCGACCAGCTGGATGGACGCCAGCGCCCCGCCGCCGGCCCTGGTGCTGATCGACCAGACACCCGGACAGACCTATCTGGCGCCCGTCACCGAGGCGCTGTCGGTGAAGACCAGCAATGGCCGACCGCGAAACGAGGTGGTGGCGGCGCCGACGGCGCTGCCCAGCGACCCGGCCGCCATCGGCCCGGCGCTGAAGCCCTGGCTGGCCGGGGACAAACGCCTGGAGGGCAAGCGCAAGCTGGCCGGGGCCTTCGTGATCCACGGGTCGGGCGAGGCCATCGCCGTCGACGCCTGGACCGACAATCCGCTACTGGGCGCCACTGACACCGTCCGCCGCACCATCGCCGGCCGCATGGAGCAGGCCAAGCTGGAGGCCGCCGGGGTCAGCCCGGCGCTGCTGGCCCAGGCCCAGGCCCTTACCCCGAAGATCACCGACTACTCGCCCAAGACCGCCGGCAAGGCCACGACCCTGACCCGCCTGCCCGGCTTCATCGGCTTCGCGGCGGCGATGCTGTTGTGGAGCGTCATCTTCACCGGGGCCGGCATCCTGCTCAACGGCGTCATCGAGGAGAAATCCTCCAAGGTGCTGGAGGTGCTGCTGTCCTCGGCCACGGTGCCGGAGATCCTGTTCGGCAAAATCCTCGGCGTCGCCGGGGTGACCTTCACCGTCATGGGGGTTTGGGGCGTGGTCGGGGCCGTGTTGCTCAACGTCTTCGCCCCCAGCCAGGCGGCGGCCTTCGGCCAGGTGCTGTTCAGCGGCGGGCTGATCTTCTACTTCGCCTTCTATCTGATCTGCGGCTACCTGATGTACGCCTCGATCTTCACGGCCATCGGCAGCTTCTGCGAGACCACGCGCGAGGCCCAGACCCTGCTCGGGCCGATCATGATCCTGCTGGTGATCCCGGTGCTGTTCCTCACCCAGGCCCTGAAGCGGCCGGACACCCCGGCCCTGGAAATCCTCTCCTGGATCCCGCCCTTCACCCCCTTCATGATGACCGCCCGCGCCGCGTCGGGCCCGCCGATGTGGCAGGTGATCGCCACCGGCGTGCTGATGCTGGCCACCGTCGCCCTGGTGATGTGGATCGCCGGCCGGGCCTTCCGGGCCGGGGCGCTGTCGACGGGCAAGGTCGACTTCAAGGGGCTGG
This sequence comes from Caulobacteraceae bacterium, assembly GCA_031425895.1. Classification (GTDB taxonomy): domain Bacteria; phylum Pseudomonadota; class Alphaproteobacteria; order Caulobacterales; family Caulobacteraceae; genus Caulobacter. The sequence continues at coordinate 5,456 of JANPKF010000530.1, forward strand.
TCGCGAAACTGCGCGGCGGGGAGTGAGTGCGTGCTTCGATACGCGGCCTGCGGCCGCTGCTCAGCATGACCAACTTTTGTGAGCCATACTAAGTCATCCTGAGCAGCCCGCGCAGCGGG
>JANPKF010000531.1:0-7554 GCA_031425895.1 Caulobacteraceae bacterium
GGGCGGCGCCCTGCTGGTCGTCGGCCTCGGCCTGGCCTTCGGCGCCCGCGTGAATCTCCCGCGCAAGGCCACCCTGCCAAGCCCGGGCGATACAGAAGCCCGCGCCATCCTTGGAGTGTCCGAGGGCGCCGACGAGGCCGAAATCCAGGCCGCCTACAGCCGCCTCATCCGCATGGCCCACCCCGACCGGGGCGGCACCGCGGGCCTGGCGGCCCAGCTTAACGCAGCCAGGGACCAGCTGCTGAAGCGCTAGTTCGGAACCCGCGCCAGCCGCTTGTCCATCACGTCCCGGACGCTGCTGCCCGGGGCCAACGGCATCGGTATGCCGTCACAGATGTGGGCCGCCACCCGCGCCATCTGGCTGCCCTCGGTCGGTTTCCAGTCGGTCGGCACCGCGCTGGTCTCGACAACCCTCAGTTCGGCGTCCAGCCCCCGCGCCGGCCCGTTGGCCCTGAACTGCCGCCTCCCGCAGGAGAGCTGCATCGGCATCATCGCCACCTGCACAGGGCCCTCTTCGCCGTAGATCAGCACCAGCTCGAAGCTCTGATAGGTCCCGGCCATGACGATGCTGTCCAGGTCGACCACCCCCAGTCCCTCGCGGTCGTCCGCGAAGATGCGGAAATCGGCCGCCACCGCCGGCGTGGCCAGCAGGCCCGCGATCATGGCGAGGGCGGCCAGGCGCATCAGTCCAGCGCCGCCCGGATCTGCGCGGCCAGCGCCTGAAGTTCGGCCGGATCGGCCATGCCGCCGCCGTGCCTGCCCAGCGCCTCGCCCTCAAACCTCGGGATGACGTGGACATGGAGATGGAAGATGGTCTGTCCGGCCGGCGCGCCGTTGAACTGGGTGACGACCACACCGTCGGGGTTCAGCGCCTTGCGCGCCGCCCGGGTCAGCCGCTGCACGGCGGCCATGACCTTGACCAGGACGTCGGCCTCGACCTCGAGCAGGTTCCGGGCCTTCGAAGTCTTGGAGATCACCAGGCAGTGGCCCTTCGACTGCGGAAAGGCGTCCAGGAAGGCCAGGACGTCGTCATCCTCGAAGATTTTGGCGCTGGGGATCTCGCCCCGCACGATCTTCGCAAAGATGTTGGCGTCGTCGTAGGTTCCGTCCAGACTCATCAGGCTCGCTCCAACCGTCGGCCTTCAACGATGGCCGAACACCTCACCGAGCGCCAGCTAACCCTGACGGAACGGCGAAAACTCCTCGGCCAGATAGTCCATCTCGCCCTGCACATTGGCCCGTTCCTGGTCGAGGTACCGGGCGACCGGCTCGCGCAGCATCGGGTCGGCGATCCAGTGGGCGGAATAGACCGGGGAGGGCAGGTAGCCCCGGGCGATCTTGTGCTGGCCCTGCGCCCCGGCCTCAACCCGGCTCAGGCCCAGCCGGATGGCGTGCTCGATGGCCTGATAGTAGCAGAGCTCGAAATGCAGGAACGGCCGCTCCTCCAGCGCGCCCCAGTTGCGGCCGTAGAGGCAGTCGTCGCCGATCAGGTTCAGGGCCCCGGCGATCCATCGACCTTCGCGCCGGGCCATGACCAGCAGCACCCGGTCGGCCATCCGCTCGCCGAGCATCGAGAAGAACCGCCGGTTCAGGTAGGGGCTGCCCCACTTGCGGGAGCCGGTATCCAGGTAGAAGGCGTAGAAGGCGTCCCAGTGCTCTTCGGTCAGGTCCGCCCCGCTCAGGCCGACGATTTCCACCCCGTCCTTGGCGTCCCGTCGCTCCCGCCGGATCGTCTTGCGGCGGTTCGAGGACAGGGCGGCCAGGAAGTCGTCGAAGGTCGCGTAGCCCTGGTTGGTCCAATGGTACTGTTGGTCCTGCCGCGCCAGCAGCCCGGCCGTGGTCAGGAACCGCCAGTCACGCTCCTCCGGAAAGGTGACGTGCAGGCCGGACGCGCCCAGCTTCTCGGCGACGGTCAGCGCCCCGCCGAGCAGCATGTTGCGGCCCTCGGCCTGGTCGACATCCGGCCGCACCAGCAGCCGGGGACCGGTCACCGGCGAAAAAGGAGAGGCGCACTGGAGCTTGGGATAGTAGCGCCCGCCGGCCCGCTCGTAGGCGTCGGCCCACGACCAGTCGAAGACGTACTCCCCCTGGCTGTGGCTCTTCAGATAGAGCGGCATGACCGCCGCGATCTCGCCCGCCTCGTCCTCGATCGACAGATGGTGCGGCGCCCAGCCGGTGCGGTCCGTGGCGCAGCCGCTCTCCTCGCAGATATCGAGGAAGTCGTAGGCGACAAACGGGTTGCCCTCGCCCGCGCAGGCGGTCCAGGCGGCTTTCCCGATCTCGGCGATACGGCGGTGGATACGAACCGCCGGCTTCAGACTCACGCGCGGAAGCCCTCGAAGATGACGTTGTCGCAGAAGGGCTCCAGGCGCTCGCCGTCTTCCAGGGTGCGCACCGTCCAGGCGACGATGGGCATGCCCCGGCTGCGGAACACTTCGGCCCGCGGGCTGGGCAGCATGCGGGTGTCGAGCGCCAGGAAGTCGGGCCGGGCGATCTCGACATGCTCGAGATTGGCGAAGCTCTTGCGCATCTCCGGGGCCAGGTGACGGGCGTTGTCGTCGTTCCAGGCGTAGCTGTCGAGGCCGCGCAGGATCTGCGGGTGATGGTCGGCGAACCAGGCGTGGCTGTAGGGATTGAAGCCGATGACACAGGTCGGGCCGTGGTGGTCGAGGAGCACCTCGCTGACCCGCTTCTCCAGCGGTCCGACCTCTCCGAACGGGGTCTTCAGCTCGATGTGGACCAGCGCCTTGCTGCCGATCTCGACCAGCGCCTCTGCCAGGGTCGGGATCGGCTCGTCGGTCCCCTTGAGGCGAAGGTCACGAAGGTCGGCGAGGCTGCGATCCTTCACCTTGCCCGAAACGCCGCACATGCGGTCCAGGGTGTAGTCATGGAATACGACCGCCTCACCGTCGGCGGTCAGATGGACATCCAGCTCAATGCCGTACCCGGCGGCGCAGGCCGCGTGAAAGGCGCCCAGGCTGTTCTCGGGCGGCCCATCCGGAGACCACAGGCCACGGTGCGCGACCGGCGGGCTGAACAGCAACTCCCAGGCCTGGCCGAATTCGGCCGGCTGCGGGCGCGGGTGGTGCTTCATGGCAGCAGCTCCACGACCGCATCCACCTCGACGGCGAAGTTGCGCGGCAGGCGATAGACCCCCACCGCGGAGCGGGCATGGCGACCGGCCTCGCCGAACACCTCGACCATCAGGTCTGAGGCGCCGTTGATGATGCTGGGGATGTCGTAGAAGTCGGGCCCGGCCTGGACGAAGCCGCCGAGCTTGACGATCCGGACAACCTTGTCGAGGTCGCCGGTCGCGGCCTTGATCTGGGCGATCAGGTTGATGCCGCACAGTCGAGCGGCCTGCACGGCCGTCGCCGCATCGACGTCCTCGCCGACGATGCCAGTGATCCCGCCCGAGGCGTCCAGCGACACCTGGCCGGAAATGTGCAGCAGATTGCCCGACCGGACGAAGGGCACATAGTTGGCGATCGGGGCGACCGGGGCGGGCAGGGTGATGCCGGCGGCGGCCAGGCGTTGTTCGGCGTTTGACATGCGCAGGTTCTATCCCGCCACGGCCCGCGGCGGAAACGCAAAAGGCCCGGACCATTGCTGATCCGGGCCCTCACGTTCTGGTGACCAGAAGAAGCTTACTTCACCGACTGCAGCTTCTCGACGGTCGCGGTGACGCGTTCGTTGAGCGGCTTCATGCTGTCCTTGACGGCGGCGGCGACGGTTTCACCCATCTTGCCGACTTCGGCCATGTAGAGCTCCATGGCGCTTTTGGCCCAGGTGGTCTGAAGCTCGACGGCTTCCTGCACGCTCTTGGCGCCCGACAGCGCCTTGGCGGCGGCGACCTGGTTTTCCACGGCGGTCTTGGAATAGGCCATGTACAGCGCGCCCAGCGACTCGGCGCCCTTGGTGACGGCGGTCACCGAGGCGACGACGGCCTCCAGGTTCTTCTTGGAGTGGGCGTTCATCTCGTTCAGGCCGGCGAGGTTCTTCTCGACCTGGTCCTTGAAGGCTTGGTTGCCGGCGACGGTGAACTGCTCGACGGTGGCTTTGAAGGTTTCGGCGGCGGCCATGGGAGGCTCCTTGAAATCGCTTGGCGGTGATCTGGATCGCCGAGGCATGGGGAGGTTCGGCGTAGCAGTGTTGTCCCATGCTGCACTGCAGCAGTCAACGAATTATTGTGCAGTGCACAATGACGCTTATGTGACCGTAATTGCTGACCAATCAGGCGATTGCGGCCAACTCGCTCAACAGGTGTTTACTTTGGCGTAAGGCGACACTGTGCATGCTATGGTGCCAGTCGCCGCCGAAAGGGGGTGGCGTAACCCATTGATTCATTGACGGACGCAGCATGTACAAGCCCGCCCGCCGCGTAGTGTTCTCAGCGTTCGCCGCCGTCGCGATGGTTTTCGCGCCCATTGTTAACGGTCTGGCGACCGCCCAGGTTCCCTACGCTCAGCTTCAGTCGGCCCCGCGCGCCAACCCGGCCGCGCAACCCAAGTATGCCGCCGTCGTCGTCGACGCCAACTCTGGCGAGGTGCTTTACGCCAAGCGCGCTGACAGCCCGCGCTACCCCGCCTCCATCACCAAGGTGATGACCCTCTATCTCGCTTTCGAGGCGATCAACGAGGGGCGGCTCAATCCGAGCGACCTGATCACCGTCTCGGCCAGGGCCGCCGCCCAGCCGCCGACCAAGCTCGGTCTGTCGGCGGGCGAGGTGATCACCGTCGACGACGCCATGAAGGCGCTGGCCGTAAAGTCCGCCAATGACATGGCTGTCGCCCTGGCCGAGCACATGGCCAACGGCTCGGAAGCCAAGTTCGCCGCCCTGATGACCCTGCGGGCCCAGGAACTGGGCATGCTGAACACCCGCTTCGTGAATGCGTCGGGCCTGCCGGACAGCCGCCAGGTGTCCAGCGCCCGCGACATCGCCATCCTGTCCCGCGCCGTGATGCGCGACTATCCGCAGTACTACAGCCTGTTCAACCTGCGCTCCTTCACCTACCGGGGCATCACCATGAACAACCACAACCGGCTGCTGAACCGCATGCCGGGCGTGGACGGCCTCAAGACCGGATACACCAACGCCTCGGGCTATAACCTCGCCGCCTCCGGCGTGCAGGACGGCCGCCGTCTTATCGTCGTCATGCTCGGCGGCACCTCCAACGCCGCCCGCGACAACCATGTGCAGGAGCTGCTGACCACCGGGTTCGACGTCATGCGTCGCCGTGATCGTGGCGAGCGTATCCTGGTCGCCCAGAGCCTTTTCGAACCGCCGCCGCCGCCCGCGCCGTTGCAGTATGACGTGGCGCAGGGCGACACCGACCTGCCGCGCGCCTACTTCGTCGCCGGTCCGGAAGTCGCGCAGGTGAAGGTTTCCAGCAGCATGGCTGAAGCCAAAAAGGCCGCTTCCCCCAAGAAGGCTGCGGTGGTGAAGAAGCCGAAGGGCCAGTGGACGGTCCAGGCCGGCGCCTTCAAGAGCAAGGATCAGGCGAAGACCCAGCTGGGCTCGATCCAGAAGCGCTTTGGCAAGGTCTTCGACGACGCCGAAGGCGTGATCGGCGGCAAGGTCGATGGCTTCTTCCGCGTCCGTTTCACCGGTCTGACCGCTGACGACGCCCGCGCGGCCTGCAAGGCCCTCAGCGCCAAGCGCCAAACCTGCATGGTGGTCGCGCCCGGTCGCTGATTGTTCAAGCCACAATCTGTGGCTTGAAAGCCTGCTGATCGTTCCCGGACAGGCGGTGTTGCGCTACTGATCGCCCCCCGGGGAGCGAGACATGCAGCACATCCTGATCGGCCTTGGCGGCATCCTGCTGCTTCTGGGGGTGGCTTTCGCCCTTTCCAGAGGGCGCAGCCGCATCAACCTGCGGATCGTCGCCAGCGCCTTCGCCCTGCAGGCGGCCATCGCCGTTTTCGTCCTCTATCTGCCGGCCGGACGCGCCGCCATGTCGGCCACGGCGCAGGCCGTCGAGCGCCTGCTGGGCTACAGCAAGGTCGGCATCGAGATGGTGTTCGGCGGTCTGACCCAGGTGAACGGCGTCGCCAGCTTCGCCATCAACATCCTGCCGATCATCATCTTCTTCAGCGCCCTGGTCTCGATCCTCTACTATCTCGGGATCATGCAGCTGGTCGTGAAGTGGGGCGGCGGGGCCCTGCGCTGGCTGCTCGGCGTCGACCGGGTGGAGGGGCTGTACGCCGCCGCCAACGTCCTCGTCGGTCAGTCGGAATCGCCGCTGGTCGTGCGGCGCTACCTGCGCGGCCTGACCGACGCCCATATCTTCGCCCTGATGGTCACCGGCATGGCCGGGGTGGCCGGCTCAATCCTGGCCGCCTACGCCTCGATGGGCGCCGATCTGAAATACCTGCTGGCGGCCGCCTTCATGTCCGCCCCTGGCGGCCTGTTGATGGCCAAGATCATCATGCCCGACGAGAAGGCTCCGCAACCCGTCGAGGCAGATGAGGACGTCCAGGCCGTCGCCGCCCTCACGCCCGAGCCCGAGGAAGAGGAGCGCGCCACCAACATCATCATGGCCGCCTTCAACGGCGCCCAGGACGGGGTGCAACTGGCCGTGGCGGTCGGAGCCATGCTGATCGTCTTCGTCGCCCTGATCGCCCTGGCCAACGGCATCCTTGGCGGCATCGGCGGCTGGTTCGGTCATCCCGATCTCAGCTTCCAGCAGATCCTCGGCTACGTCTTCGCCCCGGTCATGTTCATGCTCAACGTGCCCTGGGACGAGGCCCGCAAGGCCGGCGAACTGTTCGGCGAGAAGCTGATCCTCAACGAGTTCGTCGCCTTCCTGCACTACAGCGAGGCCAAGGCGGCTTTGTCCCCCCATACCCAGGCGGTGGTCACCTTCGCCCTGTGCGGCTTTGCCAACATCAGCTCCATCGCCATCCAGATGGGCGTACTGGGCGGCCTGATCCCGGAGAAACGGCCGACCATCGCCCGCCTTGGCTTGCTGGCGGTGCTTGCCGGTTCGCTGGCCAACCTGATGAGCGCGGCGATGGCGGGACTGTTGCTGACGAGCTGACCGATGACCGACCGCCAACACCTGTTCTTCGTCCGGGCCCTACATTCGGCCATCTATCTGGTGATGGCCTCCGCCTCGTTAGTGGTGCTGTTCGCCGGGATAACAGGGTGGACGGGCGACTGGCTCTGGGTAGCGCTTGGGCTGGTCGGGATCGAGAGCCTGGTCTTTGCCGCCTTCGGCTTCAAATGCCCCCTGACAGCCGTTGCCGTTCGCTACGGCGCATCGGTCGACGGCGCCGCCTTCGACACCTTCCTGCCCGACAGGATCACCCGCCATACCTTCCGGATTTTTGGACCGATCATTGTGATCGGCATCGTCCTTCTGGCGGCGCGGTGGGCGATTTCAGCCCTGTAGCGGTCAGGGCAACAGCCCCAACCGCTTGCCGACGATTCGATCCATCGTCCGGCGCGGCAGGATCTCGGTCATCAGCACCTCGAACGGGGAGGGCGACACCACGTAGCGGTGCTTGGGCTTCGCCGCGGTCAGCCCCTTGAAGATCGCCTCGCCGATGGCC
>JANPKF010000532.1:0-2575 GCA_031425895.1 Caulobacteraceae bacterium
ACCTGTCCCTCGACAACGCCGAAAATCGGGAGGACTCGGTGAAGGACATCGGCGCCCTCCTCGACTGGATCGCCACCCAACCCGACCTCGACGCAACCAAAGTCGCCGTCGTCGGCCAGTCCTACGGTGGCTACATGAGCCTGGCCGTCGCCGGCCGCTACAATGACCGCATCGCCGGCGCCATCGACCTCTACGGCATCAGCGACTGGGTGACCTTCCTGGAGAACACCGAAGGCTACCGCCGCGATCTGCGCCGGGCCGAGTACGGCGACGAACGCGATCCGAAGATGCGCGAGGTCTTCGGCCGCATCTCTCCGCGCGGCTACGTCTCGGCCATGAAGAAGCCGATGATGGTCTACCAGGGCGCCAACGACCCCCGCGTGCCGATGAGCGAGAGCGAAGCCATGGTCGCGGACTTGCGCAAGCAGGGCACGGAAGTCTGGTACGTGCTGGCGAAGGACGAGGGCCACGGCATCGCCCGCAAGTCCAACCAGGAACAGGTCCGGGCCACCGAGATCGTCTTCCTCAAGAAGGTGCTGGGGGTCGAATGATTGCCTTGGAGTCGCCACCGGGCGGGTGCATAGCAACGGGCGCCCAGCATTTCGCCCGGGCGCCCCGAAAGGAGCCCGGCCATGGCCAAGGGCCAGAAGAAATCCAACAAGGAAACCCGCAAACCCAAGCAGCCCAAGGCTGCCCCGGCCGCCGGTCCCTCGCCCTTCCTGACGCCGCCCGGCAAGAAGTAGGTGGCCACCGAGACCGTGCACCTGGTCCAGGCCTATGTCGCCGGCAAGGGCCGCGCGAAGTTCCGGGCCGAACAGGCGATCGGCTGCAAGACCGCCGAGGAAGCTCGCCGCAAGGCCGAGCGCCTGGGTCCCCTGCGCCTGGGCGTCGTCGCCTACAGTATCTCGGCCGACACCGAGATGGGCGACTACGACGAGAGCCCCGTTCTGCTTTTCAAATCCGGCGAACTGCCGCCGCCCTTCGACGAGCTCTGATCCCGGGCGCGTCCTTTCACAGGCGAGCCCCATGACAAGATCCCCCGACTACCTCGGCGCCACCGGCATCGGCGTCGCCGACCTGGAAGCCTCCGCGACCTTCTACAAGGCGGCGCTGGGGATGAAGGAGCTGCAGCGCGTCACCCTCGCCCACATGGACGAGATCGTCCTTGGCCATGAGGGCCGCGTCGCCCTGGTGCTGATGCACTGGACCGACGGGTCCGACCGCAGCTACCGCAACCTGCCGATCAAGCTGGTCTTCTACGTCACCGACCCGGTGGCCGTGGCCGGCCGTGTCGCCGAGGCCGGCGGCAGGATCATCTTCGCCCCCGCCCCGGTCGAGGCCTTCGGCGGCGCCATGATCGGCCTCTGCAAGGATCTCGACGGCTATGTCGTCGAACTGCTGCAGGCACAGCCGTGAGCCCGGCCGAATGTTCCTGGGCGGCTTAACCGGGCCGCCGCGCTTCTAGTAGTCCCGCCGCCAGCGAACCGAGAGCTTGCTCTCACCGCTGCCGGCGATGCGGCTGACCAGGGACAGGTTCTTGCGCACCCGCCACTCGACCTGCACCGCCCCGCCCTCGCGGCCGCCGCCGATCAGTTCGAGGTAGACGTCGTTGGTCAGGTACTTGCCGCCGGCAACGGTGACGCCGGTCAGTTCGGTGCCGCCGATGGTCAGCCGGTCCAGCCCGGCCAGTTCGCGCACGTTGCCGATGACATCGAACCCGCCACCGCCGGCCAGCGCCGCCAGAGCCGACGCCAGCTGCGCCGCCTCGTAGGGTGACAGCTGCGCCGCCGAACTGCCGAACAGCACCCGGCTCAGCACCTCGTCCTGCGGCAACTGCGGCGAGGAGGTCAGGCTGATTTCCGGCTTGGCGGCCGTGCCCTCGACCTTGATCACCGCGGTGATCGAAGGATCGACACGGGAGGCGGTCAGATTGAGGCGGATCCTCGAAGGGTCGGTGGACAGGGTGACGCTGCCGCGCTCGTCGAACTCGAAACGCTTGCCGGCGAAATCGTATTCGCCGCGCACCACCCGGGCCATGCCGCTCAGCACCGGACGGGCCGTCGTGCCTCCCACGTTGGCGTCGAGGCTCATTTCGACGTCGAGGCCCCGGCCGCGCACGAAGATGGCTCTGGGCGCCCGAAGGTCGATGGCCAGATCGATGGCCGCGCCGCGCGTCTCGGCAACCTTCGCAGCCTCCGCCCGTCGTGCAGTGGCTGTGGTGGGCTTGTTGATCTCGACGACGTCCATGGGTGTCACGCCGCTGGGGCTGAGCGGCTCTGCGGCGATCTCGGCCCGGTCGATGCGCAGCGAGCCCTCCACCCGGGGATTGCCGGCGGCGCCGCGATTGATGGTCACCTGGCCTGAAGCCGTCGCCTGGGCGATATCGTTGTCGATGACCTGGAAGCGGGTCAGGTCCAGCCGGAAGCTGCTGACGCCCTCGCGCAGCAGGCTGACCCGGCCCGACCCCGACGCCTTGCCGCCCTTGGGATCGGTGGCGCTGACCTGGCTGACGTCGATGGCGTTGTCTGCGAAGTTGGCGGCGAGCGTCAGGTTGCGCAGTTTCAGGCCGGTCGCG
>JANPKF010000533.1:0-1525 GCA_031425895.1 Caulobacteraceae bacterium
CCGACGCGATTTCCGCGTTCGGCGCCGAGTATGACGTCATCACCGTGCCCGGCGCTCTGGAGATTCCCGGCGTCATCGCCATCGCCGACGAGGGCGGCCGCCGCCCGGCCGGCGTGCGCTACGATGGCTATGTCGCGCTCGGCGTCGTCATCCGTGGCGAGACCTACCATTTCGAGATCGTTTCGAACGAAAGCTGCCGCGGCGTCATGGACCTGACCCTCAAGGGCCTGCCGATCGGCAACGGCATCCTCACCGTCGAGGACGAGGAACAGGCTTGGGCCCGCGCCCGGGTCTCCGAGGGCGACAAGGGTGGCGGCGCGGCCCGCGCGGCCCTCGACGTGCTCAGCCATAGGCGCCGCCTGCTGGGGGGCGCCACCCGATGAGTGACGAGCCCAAGCCGACCAACCTGGCCGAGGCCTTCGACAAGCTGCAGAAGCTGGCCGAGCAGAAGCCCGTCGCCAACCTGAGCGCAGCCGAGCGCCGGGCCCGCACCGTCTCGCGTCTGGCCGGTGTCCAGGCCCTCTACCAGATGGAAATGACCGGGGCCGGCGTCGAAGCCGTGATCCGCGAGTTCAGCGACCACCGATTCGACCGCGACATCGAGGGCGAACTTCTGGCCCAGGCCGACGAAGCCTTCTTCGCCGACCTGATCCGCGGCGCCGTCGGAGAGCAGGCCGAGATCGACAAGGCCGTCACCGCCCGCCTGGCTACCAACTGGAAGCTGGACCGCCTCGACGCCACCGCCCGCGCCATCCTGCGGGCCGGCGCCTGGGAGCTGATGCGCCGCCCTGACGTGCCGCTGGAAGTGGCCATCGACGAGTACGTCGAGATCGCCAAGTCCTTCTTCGAGGGGCCGGAACCCGGCTTCATCAACGGCGCGCTGGACGGGATCGCCAAGGATGCCCGCAGGGCCTGATCCACAAGGGGAGGGGGAGTTCGACTGGATCGAACGCCTCCTCCGCCCGCTCACGCTTGGCGCGCCAGGCGCTCTCGACCTGCTCGACGACGCCGCCGTCATTCGCCCGCGCGAGGGTCATGACCTGGTGGTCACCAAGGACGCCATGGTCGCCGGCGTCCATTTCCTTCCCGATGACCCGCTGGGTACCGTCGCCCGCAAGTTGCTGGCGGTGAACCTCTCCGACCTCGCCGCCAAGGGCGCCGAGCCGATCGGCTACTTCCTGTCGGTGGCCTGGCCGAAGGACACGGCATGGTCCGCCAAGGTCCTCTTTACCGAGGGGCTGGCTCAGGCCGGCCGCGACTGGCGCCTGCCCCTGCTCGGCGGCGACACCGTCTCCACGCCCGGCCCCCTGACGCTGACCGCCACCCTGATGGGCGAAGTCCCGGCCGGCGGCATGATCCTCCGCCGCACGGCCCGGCCCGGCGACCTGTTGATGGTCAGCGGCCCCATCGGCGACGGCTGGCTCGGCCTGCAGGCGGCGCGGGGCCTGATCGGCGACCCGGATGGAACCTTCCAGCCCGTCTTCGACAACTATACGAACGCCTCCGTCGGCGACATCGCCATCGC
>JANPKF010000534.1:0-1586 GCA_031425895.1 Caulobacteraceae bacterium
CGCTTGTTGACCTTGCGCTTGGCCACCCCCACCCGCGCCAGGCCGGTGATCGCCTGCACGCCGGTGAACACCGCCGCGAAGATCAGGATCAGGACGATCCATCTGGGGTCGAAGGCGAGGTCAGGCATGGGCGCGCCTCCAGAGCCAAAAGGAGGGCGCTTCCACGAAGGCCCTCCCCCTCGATGGGGGAGGGTTGGGAGGGGGTGTTCGCTCGGCGCCTGCGGAAGAGCGCGTGAGGCGTTGGCGCCCTCTTTGACCTTCGCTTATAGGCCGGCGCGAGCACCCCATCCCCGACCCTTCCCCATCGAGGGGAAGGGAGTGTGCTGCCGCCCTCACAGCGGCCTCTGCGGGTCGAAGTTGGCGGTGTCGTAGTGGATGCCCCGGCGGTTCATCTCGTCCAGGCACTTGGGCCGCAGCCCTGTGGCCCGAAACTCGCCCTGTACATTGCCCTCGGCGTCGGTGCCGATGCGGTGGAAGGCGAAGATCTCCTGCATCTGGACCACCTGGCCCTCCATGCCGGTAATTTCCGAGACGCTCATCACCTTCCGCTTGCCATCCGACAACCGCATGACCTGAACGATCATCCCGACGGCCGAAGCGATCTGGCCCCGGATGCTTTCCGGCGTCAGGCTCAGGCCCCCCATGGCCACCATCTGCTCCAGGCGGGTGATGGCGTCGCGCGGGGTGTTGGCGTGGATGGTAGCCATCGAGCCTTCGTGGCCGGTGTTCATCGCCTGCAGCATGTCGAAGGCTTCCTCGCCCCGGACCTCGCCGAGGATGACCCGGTCGGGACGCATCCGCAGGGCGTTCTTGACCAGTTCGCGTTGCCGGATCTCGCCCTTGCCCTCGATGTTCGGGGGACGGGTCTCCATGCGGACGACGTGCGGTTGCTGCAGCTGCAGTTCGCAGGCGTCCTCGATGGTGATCAGCCGCTCGCCCTCGCTGATGGCGGCGGAGAAGGCGTTCAGAAGCGTGGTCTTGCCCGAGCCCGTGCCGCCGCTGATCACCGTGGAGACCCGCGCCTTCACCGCCCCGTGCAGGAACTCGGCGACACAGGCCGGCATGGCGCCGACGCCGACCAATCGTTCGAGACTCAGCGGCTTCTTGGAGAACTTGCGGATCGACACAGCCGCGCCGTCCACCGTGATCGGATAGATGGCGGCGTTGACCCGGCTGCCGTCGGCCAGGCGGGCGTCGACCATCGGGCTGGACTCGTCGATCCGTCGGCCGACGGCGGCGACGATGCGGTTGACGATGCGCAGCAGGTGGTCGTTGTCGCGGAAGCGGATCGGCGTCAGCACCAGCTCGCCGCGCCGCTCGATATAGACCTGGTTGGGGCCGTTGATCAGGATGTCGTTGATCGACTCGTCCTTCAGCAGCGGCTCGATGGGGCCGAGGCCCACCATCTCGTCGAACACCTCGGCGCCCAGCTGGTCCAGCTCGACGGTGTTCAGCGCCAGCCGCCCATCCTTGGCGAAGTCCCCGACCAGCTTGCGCACCTGACGGCGCATCTCGCCCTCGTCGAGTTCGCCCAGCTTGCCCAGATCGATCTCCTCGATCAGCCGGGCATGCAGCCGAAGCCGCAT
>JANPKF010000535.1:0-1776 GCA_031425895.1 Caulobacteraceae bacterium
CAGTTCCACGATCTCCTCGGAGGGTTGTGAAGGGAACGGGGCGTTGCGGTCCACGTCGCTGTTGGAGCCGGCGCACTTGGCCAGGCGGGTGTAAAGCGCCGCCTGCTCGGTGGCGGCTTCGCGGGCGTTGGTCAGCTCGCAGCCGCCCAGGATGCCCTGGGCCTTGGCGCAGTCGTAGGTGGTGGCCAGCGAGCCGTTCGAGGCCACCTTGTAGATGTAGCCCTTACCGTCCTCGCAGGCGGCTTCGTAATAGTTCGACCCGTCCTTGGCGGCGCCGACGAAGCGGCGGTCCTTGACGGTGCAGTTGTTCTTGGCCGCGGCGGCGAAGGTGTCGACGATCCGCAGGCGGGTCGCCTTGTCGCCGAAGGCGCATTTGATGTTGCCGTCGCCGTCATCGAAGTTGAGGCAGTTCTGAGCCTGCAGGTCCTTGGACGCGTCGAATGGGGAGGAGGCCACCAGCACGAAGCCGTTGCCGTCCTGGCAGGCGACTTCCATGTAGGTGTTGGTCTTGGACTGACCGATGCCGCGGACATTGGCTGGCACGCACTGGACGCCGGCCTTGGCCATCATCGGGACCAGGGCCGCCTTCGGATCGGCGTTGGCCGGCAGGATGCAGGGAACCGCGGCGGCCTGGCCGGGGGCCGGCGGGGTGTTGGCCTCCACGCAGGTGAATGCCGTCGCCTGGGCGCCCGTCGCCTGCTGCAGGACGTAACCCATGCCGCCGGTGGCGCAGGCGACCTCATAGTAGGAGGTAGCGGTCTTGGCCTTCTTGTCCTCCTGCTTTCCGATGAACCGGGCGTCGGCGACCTGGCAGGGGATGCCGGCGGAGGACACCACCGCCGGGGCCTCAGCCATGCCGGTCTTGCGGGCCGCCTCTGAAACCCCGCCGGGGGCCGCCGCCGCGGGCTTGCCGCGTTGCGCCATGGCTGTGGCGGGAACCAGCATCGTGGCGATCATCGCCACCACCAGACCGAATGCCGTTGGCCTCATGGACCGTTCTCCCTTGCGCGTACGCTCAATTGCCGTTCGGCCCGCACATAACCGCAGGCGGACCCAAGGGGTCAAGGTGAACCCAGAACCCGGCTGAACTGTGACGAGTTTGCAAGGGCTTAGCCGTGCCGGGGCTCGCGCCTTTCGACGCCCTCTGGTAGCGAGGCCGGATGCTGGCCCGAACCGCCGCCCTCATCGTCGTCGCCGGCCTCACCATGGCTCAAGCGCCCAAGCCCGCAGCGAAGGCTCCCACCGGTGCAGCTGCTCCTTTCGACGCCCGCGACCCTGCCAGCCTGATCGGCCTGCTGGCCACGGCCCAGGCCAGCGCCACCGTGGCCGGCCGCACGGACGATGCGGTGCTGCTGAAGGTCATCACACCGGCCTACGCCTTCAATGCCGACTTCGCGGGCTGCGAGCGGTCGGGTCGCAACTGCAAGGCGCTGCTGCTGCACACCACCTCCGCGCGCTCGGTGGGGACGCTGGCGGAGCTGAACGGGTTCAACCAGAGCGCCATCGCCTGCAAGGTCTTCCAGGACCGGGCGGGAAAGCCTCACGTGAGCTATGCGGCCCTGGTCATGGCCGGCGACACCCGCGAGACGATGCGGGCCCATCTGTCCGCCTGGCAGGGCTGCCTCGCGAGCTTCGGCGAGTTCCTAGCCGATCCGACGGCCTACCTGGCCATCGCCCCCTGAGCGGCATGGCCGCGCAGCGCGGCGACCCGGTCAATGGCGGCCTCCGCCTCCGACACGATGCGCCGCAGGATGTCTCCCGCCGGCGCCACGTCGC
>JANPKF010000536.1:0-4493 GCA_031425895.1 Caulobacteraceae bacterium
GCCGCGCAGCCGGCGTAGACGCCCAGCATCCCGCCGTCGGCGTAGGTGTCGCTCCAGGCGTCGATGGCGTAGGCGAGGCCGCGGTTCTCGCGGGCTTCCTGGAACAGGCGCGAGGACATGCCGCCGCCGAGCATTTCGACGAACAGGCGCAGGGCGAAATAGTCGTCGTCCTTGGCCCCGAAGGCCGGCAGCAGCAGGACCAGATGGGCCTGCTCCAGGCGGCGCAACCTGGCGGCGCGGCCCGGCGCGAAGATCGGGGCGGCGGGCGTCGCCGCGCCCTGCCCGGCCGGTTGCGAGCCGAAGGCGGCTTCGGCCAGGCGCAGAAGCTCGTCCTCGTCGACGGCGCCGGCGGCGCTGACCACCAGGCGGTCGGGGGCGTAGAGGGCGGCGCGCCAGGCGTCCATGGCGGCGACGTCGGCGGGCTTGAGGGATTTGGGCGTGCCCAGGATCGGCCGGCCGTGCGGCTGGTCCGGAAAGGCGGCGGCCTGCGCCAGTTCGAAGACCAGGTCGTCGGGCGTATCGGCGGCCTCGGCGATCTCCTGGGCGACCACGGACTTTTCCTTGGTCAGATCGCCAGCGTCGAGGGTCGGGCGCAGGACGAGGTCGGAGAGGATGTCCATGCCGAGCGGCAGGCCGCCCTTGAGGGCGCGGATCTGGAAGCTGGTCCGCTCATAGCCGGTGGCGGCGTTGACTTGGCCGCCGGCGCTTTCGACGACCTCGACGATCTCACGGGCGGAGCGGGCGCCGGCGCCCTTGAACACCATGTGTTCGAGCAGGTGCGACCAGCCGGAGCGATGCAGGTCCTCACTGGCCGCGCCGCGACCGGCGACGACGCTGAGGGCGAGGGTTTCGAGCCCCGGCATGGGGTCGCAGATGACGCGGACGCCGTTGGGGAGGGTGTGGATGCGGGGGGTGGTCATTTCAGGTCCGCTCTTCTCGTGTTGGAGAGGGACATCAGATGGCGCGGAGCAGGCGTCTCCCTTCCCCTCAATGGGGAAGGGCCGGGGATGGG
The DNA here is from genome assembly GCA_031425895.1 of Caulobacteraceae bacterium. Classification (GTDB taxonomy): domain Bacteria; phylum Pseudomonadota; class Alphaproteobacteria; order Caulobacterales; family Caulobacteraceae; genus Caulobacter. The sequence continues at coordinate 1,013 of JANPKF010000536.1, forward strand.
GTGCTGCCACCGTCCTGTAAGCGAAAGTGAGAATGGGCGCCGATGCCTTACGCGCGCCTCCATCAAGAGCGAGCGAACACCCCAACCCAACCCTTCCCCATTGAGGGGAAGGGTTTTTTGAGGAGCGGCGCTCATGCCCCCGCGAAGCTCCGCACATAGTCCATGACCACGGCGGCATCCGCCGGCAGGCGGTCGTAGCGTTCGGGCTTGTTGGCCAGATGGCGATCGGCGCGCGGAAATTTGGGGGTCACGCCGGTGGCGGCGTGGACGGCCTCCGGGAACTTGGCCGCGTGGGCCGTGGACAGCACGATCAGCGGCACCTCGTCGCTCGACAGTGTAGTGCGCTTCGCCGCGCTGATGGCGACAGCGGTGTGCGGGTCGATCAGGTGGCCGGTTTCGTTCAGCGTGGCCAGCATGGTGCGGCCGGTGTCGGCCTCATTGGTCGAGGCGCCGCCGAACAGCTCTCGCATGGCGCTGAGGGCGCCCGGGGGAATGTCGATGATCCCCGTTTCGGTAAAGGCGCGGAAGGCGCGGCCGGTTTCCAGGCCATCGCGGCGGACGGCCTCGAAATAGAGGCGCTCGAAGTTGGAGGCGACCTGGATATCCATGGCCGGGCTCTGGGTCGCCGCGACGTTGCCGCGCGAATAGCGGCCGTCCTCGAAGGCGCGGGCCATGATGTCGTTGCTGTTGGTGGCGACGAGGATCTTGTCGACCGGCAGGCCCATCTTCACGGCCACGTAGGCGGCGAAGGCGTCGCCGAAGTTGCCGGTCGGCACGGCGAAGGCGACCTTGCGGTGCGGGGCGCCAAGGGCCACGGCGGTGGTGAAATAGTAGACCGCCTGAGCGGCGATGCGGGCGAAGTTGATCGAGTTGACGGCCGAAAGGTCGACGGCTTTCGCGAACTGGCCGTCGGCGAACATGGACTTCAGGATCGCCTGACAGTCGTCGAAGCTGCCCTCCAGGGACAGGTTGGCGACGTTCTTGTCCTCGACCGTGGTCATGAAGCGGCGCTGCACCTCGCTGATGCGGCCCTCCGGGAACATGGCGACGATGCGGACATTGGACCGGCCGCGGAAGGCCTCGACGGCGGCGCCGCCGGTGTCGCCGGAGGTGGCGCAGACGATGGTCAGGGTGCGGCCCTTGGACCGCAGGATGTATTCGTACAGCCGCGACAGCAGCTGCATGGCGACGTCCTTGAAGGCCAGGGTGGGCCCGTGGAACAGCTCGGCGAGGAACAGGTTGGGACCCAGTTGCACGACCGGGCAGGTGGCGGCGTGGGCGAAGGTTCCGTAGGCCTCGGCGCACATCTCTTCCAGCACATCGGCGGGAATTTCGCCGTCGGCGAACTTGCCGATGACGGCTGCGGCGACCCGCGCATAGGGCTGGCCGGCGAAGGCGGCGATCTCTTCAGTCGTGAAGGTCGGCCAGGTCTCCGGCACATAGAGACCGCCGTCAGGGGCGAGACCCGCGAGCACCGCTTCGAGGAAGCCGATCGGCTGGGCGGCGGAATCGCCCGCCCGGGTAGAGACGTATTTCATAGGATTCTCAGGGGGCCTTGAACCTGCGCCAGACCATGGCGGCGTAGATGGCGAGCAGCACTCCGGCAAGGCCGTACCAGGTCAGGGCGTACTCGAGGTGGCGGTTGGGTATGTCGGGCGGCGTGGGCGCCGGTTCCAGATCGGTGGCCGTCGGGGTTTCCGAAACCACCGAGACATACAGATCGGGGCGGCCGCCAGGACCGGTGACCGCCGCCAGCGCGGCTGCGTCGCGGGCGCGGACGCGCAAGCCGCCGGCGATCTTTTCAGGGGCCGACGGCGCCAGGCTGGAGGCGTTTGAGACCAGCCGCACAACGCCGACAACGGACCCGGGCGGCGGCAGGGCGGGGATAACAGCGGGGTCGACGACCCCATCCATGGCGTGAAGGACGCCGCGCTCCAGGGCGATGGTCTCTGTGCGGCCGGCCAGGCGGCAGGGGGCCACGACGCGCCAGGCGATCTCGCCATCGACAAGCCCGTAGAGGATTGCCGGGGAGCCGGCCGCAGGCGCCGCTTCACAGTCGAAACGGACCTTGCGCCATTCGACCGGCTGGCCGGCGGCCTTGAGGCGCAGGATCTCGTCGATGGAAACGGGCCCGGCGGTCTCGGCGGCGGCAATGTCGGCGAGGACCTGGGTCTTCCAGTGGAGGCGCTGGAGCTGCCAGGTCCCGAGGACGATCAGAATCACCAGACTGATGGCGACGGCAATGGTCAGGCCGATGGGAAGGCGTTTCATGCGAAGCCTCGAAGGATGCCAAACCCTTCAATCTGTTTTCCGTCATCCCGGGCGCCCGTAGGGCGACCCGGGACCCAGGGGCCGCCGGGCGGGGTGGTGGCCCCTGGGTCCCGGCTCTCCGCTGCGCTACGGCCGGGATGACGGGGGCTTTTGAAAGATCTACTTGCGGACATCGTCGCGTCCCGCCTCGCTGGCCTTCTGTGCGAATTGCGCCGCCACCATCAGGCCCTTCATCGGCCGCAGCAGGCCAAGCACCACGATCACGGTCAGCGGCAACCACACCACCAGCAGCACCCAGATCGGCGGGTTGAAGGCGATCATGTGGAACATGGCCCCGAAGGCCATCAGGAAGCCGGCGATGAGGGTGATGAAGACGACGGGTCCATCCCCGCTGTCGGCCTGCGCGAAAGTGGCGCCGCACGCATCACACGCCGGCGCCACCTTCAGGAAACCATCGAACAGGGACCCCTCGCCGCAGCGGGGGCAGCGACCCGCCGCCCCTGCCACGTAAGGGTTGGTCACTACAGCGTTCCGAAGACGACGTAGATGAAGGCGAACAGGAACAGCCAGACCACGTCGACGAAGTGCCAGTACCAGGCGGCCGCTTCGAAGCCGAAGTGCTGCTTGGGCGTGAAGCCGCCGCCCATCAGGCGCAGCAGGCAGATGAACAGGAAGATGGTGCCGACCAGGACGTGGAAGCCGTGGAAGCCGGTGGCCATGAAGAAGGCCGAGCCATAGAGGCCCGAGTTGGCGGCTTCTTCCGAGTAGAACAGCTTTTCATGCAGGATGTGCTGGTACTCGTAGGCCTGGATGGCGGTGAACAGCACGCCGAGGATGACGGTCAGGATCAGGCCGTTGCGGGCCGCCTTGCGGTCGCCCTGCTGGAGCGCGTGGTGAGCCCAGGTGACAGTGGTGCCGGACAGCAGCAGGGTCAGGGTGTTGACCAGCGGCAGGTGCATGGCCGGAACCAGCTCGACGCCCTTGGGCGGCCACTGCTTCCAGGCCTCGGCGACGCCTTCGAAGTTGCCGACCAGCGGGGTCAGGGTGCGGTGTTCCCAGAACAGCGCCCCCTCGAAGAAGACCCAGAACCAGGCGACGAAGAACATCACTTCCGAAGCGATGAACAGGATCATGCCGTAGCGCAGGCCGATGGCCACGACCGGGGTGTGATCCCCGGCGTTGGCTTCCTTGGTGACGTCCATCCACCAGC
>JANPKF010000537.1:0-1714 GCA_031425895.1 Caulobacteraceae bacterium
GGTCTGCGCCCGTCTTGGCGGATGGACCGGCTACTACGGAAAGCCCGGCCCCGTCGTAATGCTCGACGGATGGACACAACTACAGACCGCCAAACTGGCAATCGCTGCCATGGCCTCAGTCGATGTGTGAATCCCGTAGCCCATAGGGAGAGGGAGGGGCCCGCGCCACCGGCGTGGGAGGGTGAGGGGTTACGCTGCCCAAAAGTCCGCACAGCGAACCTTGAACCGTTCCAAACCCCTCATCCCCCCACCCTGCTACGCAGCGCGGGTCCCCCCTTCTCCCTCCGGGAGAAGGACAGAGGAGGCGCCCAGGTCGATGCCATTTCACAGAATCATGCGACGAAACATTCCATGAACACCGGCGTCACCCTCACCGCCGCCCAGGCCCGACGCATCGCCCTGGCCGCCCAGGGCTTCGCCGAGGCGCGCCCGGCCGCCCCTTCGGCCCGACACTTCCGCAGCACCGTTAACCGCCTCGGCGTCGTGCAGATCGACAGCGTCAACGTCGTCACCCGCACCCACTACCTGCCCAAGTTCTCCCGCCTCGGCGACTATGCCCGGGATACGCTGGAGACCGAGGCCTGGGGCAGGAAGCCCAGCCTGTTCGAATACTGGGGCCATGAGGCGTCGCTGATGCCGGTCGGCAACCAGCCCCTGTTCCGCTGGCGCATGGCCCGCGCCGAAGCCGGCGACGGCATCTGGAAAGGCATCGCCCGCTTCGCCCGCGAGCGCGGCGACTACATCGACGGCATCCTGCGGGAGATCGAACGCCGAGGCCCCGTCACCGGCGGCGACTTCGCCACCGGCCCCAGAGGCGCCCCCGGCTGGTGGTCCTGGTCGGAGGGCAAGCGGGCGCTGGAGTGGCTGTTCTGGACCGGCCAGATCACCACCAAGACCCGGCGCAGCTTCGAACGCGTCTACGACCTGACTGAACGGGTCCTGCCGACGGCCGTCGTCGACACCCCCACCCCGAGCGAAGACGACGCGCAGCGCGAACTTATCCGCATCAGCGCCCGGGCCATGGGCGTGGCCACCGAGACCGACCTGCGCGACTACTTCCGGCTCGGCGTCGCCGACACGAAGCTGCGCATCGCCGAACTGGTCGAGGCCGGCGAACTGACCCCGGTGACCGTCAGCGGCTGGGGCAAGCCGGCCTATCTCTGGCCCGCCGCGAAGCTACCGCGCCGAATTCACGCCCGCGCCCTGCTCTCTCCCTTCGACAACCTGATCTGGTTCCGCGAGCGCACCGAACGCATCTTCGGGGTCCGCATCCGGCTGGAGATCTACACCCCGGCCGACAAGCGCGAGCACGGCTACTACGTCCTCCCCTTCCTCGAGGGTGAGGCGATCACCGCCCGGGTGGACCTGAAGAGCGACCGCAAGGCTGGGACCCTGCTGGTCCAGGCGGCCTGGCGCGAAGCGGACGCGACGGGCGAGACGGCGGCGGCGCTGGCGACGGAACTGAAGCTGATGGCCGGATGGCTGGGCCTGGAAAGGGTCGTGGTGGTCGGCAAGGGCGACCTGGCGGGGGCGTTGGCGGAGGCGCTGTAGGAGCCCTGCTCCCCTTGGGGGAGAAGGTGTCGGCGGAGCCGACGGATGAGGGGTCGCGCCAGCCTGTCAGGACCTGGCGATCACAATCCTGCTCCGCCGGTGCAACCCCTCATCCGACCCCTTCGGGGCCACCTTCTCCCCCAAGGGGAGAAGGAAACCTACC
>JANPKF010000538.1:0-2745 GCA_031425895.1 Caulobacteraceae bacterium
GGCGATCACCAGATGGATCTCAATCAGAACCCGGTCCTGAAGGTCCTCAGGAAGCGGATGCGGATCACCGAGACCATCGACAACCACAACTTCTTCGTCAGAAAGCCGGACCCGAAGGGGTCTGGCCGCCTCGTGCTGTTCGCGACCCCGCTGTTCCTGGCCCTGGTCATGGTCGAGGTGGTCGACGTCATCTTTGCGGTCGATTCCGTGCCGGCGATCTTCGCGGTCACGAAAGACCCCTTTATCGTCTACACGTCCAACATCTTCGCGATCCTGGGCCTGCGGTCGATGTACTTCATGCTCGCCGAGGCCGTCGCCCGCTTCAGGTACCTGAAATACGGGCTGTCGATGGTGCTGGTGCTGATCGGGGTCAAGATCATCTGGAACTTCGGGCTCTACAAGGCTTGGAAGGACATGACCGGCCAGGCGCTCGTGCCCTATCTCGAGCCGCAGTGGTCGCTCGCGGCGACCCTGGTCCTGATCGGCGGCTCGATGCTCTACTCCTGGATCAAGACGCACGACGCCGGGGACGGGCATGGACGCCCGTCCCAGTGAAGCCTTGATCATCCCCAAGCCTCTCCTGCCAAAAACTGACAGCAGGGGTTTGGGGGGGGGCTCGTCCGGCGGCGTCCGGCGGCGCCGCATCGCCCGCGAAAGGCGCCGCACCGGCGGCCCACCTTGCCATATCGCTCGCCCGCCTTGCCCCCACCGTTTCCCCACCCGTCCCCCACGCCATCCCCCTGTCTCCACCCCCGCCCCGCCACCCGCCGCCCCTTGCCGGCCAAGGTTCTGCCCCGACGAAGGGCCTTGCCCCACCATTCGCCCTGATCCATGGGTGGGGGGCTTCGATAAGGCCCCCTTTTCAAGGGACGCGGGCGGGCGCCAAAAAGACGTTTAGTTCGGCCAGATCATCGGATTGGGCCCTGCAGGTTGGGAAGACTGATGATCAAGGCGAAGATGACGGCGCTTGCCGTCGTGGGGATCGCGCTGGCGGGGCTGGGCGGATCGGTGATCAGCCCAGCTCCCGTCCAGGCCGCCTCGAAGGCCGACAAGTTGACGGCCAAGCGGCTGAAGCAGTGCATGACCGTGCTGGAGCCGGCCACCGACCACGCCGAGGCCGCCCTGGCCGCCGGCGAGGGGATGGACAGCCCGGGGGCCGACTACAAGGCCTTCTGCGCGGCGATGACCAGGCATGACGCCATCCTGACCGACGACGCGCGCAACCTCGCCGTCTGTGAAGGCATTCCTCTGGAAGGGCAGGACGAAGCCACCGTGCTCGGCCTGCTCACCGAGCTGAAGTACAACCGCGAGGCCATCGCCGAGTCCCGCCAGGTGGTCTGCCAGGCCGCCAACCCGGGCTAGGGTTTTTACGTTTTGAGCCTGTCCGGGCTCCGGCGCGACAGCTTGTCCTTGACCTTGCGGCAGTGAGGGGCCAAACGGCCCCGAAAGAGCCCAATCGGAGGAAAGCTCATGCGCGTTGGCGTGCCCAAGGAGATCAAACCTGGCGAACATCGCGTGGGCCTGCCGCCCACGGCGGTCCGTGAGTATGTCGCGCGCGGTCATCAGGTGCTGATCGAGACCACGGCGGGCGCCGGCGCCGGCTATTCGGACGAGGCCTATGTGAAGGCGGGCGCGTCGATCGCCCCCGACGCCGCCACCGTCTTCGCCCGGTCGGACATGATCGTGAAGGTCAAGGAACCGCAGAAGGTCGAGTGGGAGCGCCTCGAGCCGCGCCACATCCTCTTCACCTACCTGCACCTGGCCCCCGACCCGGCCCAGACCGAAGGCCTGATCGCCTCGGGCTGCGCCGCCGTTGCCTATGAGACCGTCACGGATGCGAAAGGCGGCCTGCCGCTGCTGGCCCCGATGAGCGAAGTGGCCGGTCGGATCGCCGTCTTCTCGGCCGCCGAGACCCTGCTCAAGCACAACGGCGGCATGGGCCTGCTGCTCTGCGGCGTGCCCGGCGTGCCCCCGGCCCGCGTGGCGGTGCTGGGTGGCGGCGTGGTCGGCATGAACGCCGCCCGCATGGCCATGGGCCTCAACGCCGAGGTCGTGGTGCTGGAACGCTCCATCCCCCGGATGCGCGAGCTGGACGACATCTTCATGGGCCGCGTCCTGACCCGCTACTCGACCCTCGACGCCATCGAGGAAGAGATCCTGAAGGCCGACGTCGTCATCGGCGCCGTGCTGACCGCCGGGGCCGCCGCGCCCAAGCTGATCAAGCGCGAGGACCTGGTCCGCATGAAGCCCGGCAGCGTGCTGGTCGACGTCTCCATCGACCAGGGCGGCTGTTTCGAGACCAGCCACCCGACCACCCACGCCGAGCCGACCTATACCGTCGACGGCGTTGTCCACTACTGCGTCGCCAACATGCCGGGCGCCGCCCCGCGCACGTCGTCCGAAGCCCTGGTCCACGCGACCCTGCCCTTCGGCCTGGCCCTGGCCGACCACGGCCTGGACGCCCTCAAGCGGGACAAGCACCTGGCCAAGGGGCTCAACGTCCTCGGCGGCCAGCTGACCCACCCGGCCGTGGCCGAGGCGCTCGGCAAGCCGTTCGTCGATCCCTACGGGGCCTGGGCCTAGCACCGGCGCGCGCGCTCCCTCCCCTTTATGGGGAGGGTGTCACGCGCAGCGTGACGGGTGGGGAATTCGGGTGCAGCGCGCCAACCTTTGAAGGTTGGCGCCCTCTGATTTTCGTACCCCACCCTGACCGCTTCGCGGTCTGTCCCTCCCCATAAAGGGGAG
>JANPKF010000539.1:0-1621 GCA_031425895.1 Caulobacteraceae bacterium
GAACAGGTGCCAGGCCAGTTCGCGCATGCCCGATGCGCGGAACCGCACGATCACGCCGCCGTCGGCCTGATCCTCTACCGTTTGGGTCGGATGCCAGCGCCAGGCCCGGGCCTCGGCCGCGCCTCCCGGCGTGACCCGCAGCACCACATCCTCGATCTCGTCCTGATAGATGCCGAACGACTGGCTGGCGAAAGTCTGCAGGTCGAAATCCGCGGGTGGACTGGCCACGCCGTCCTCGGCCCTGACGGCGCTCATCCGGTCCAGCCGAAAGGTCTGAATCCTTCCACTCTCCCGATCTGCGGCGACCAGATAGTTGGCGCGGCCGAACATCACCCCGCACGGTGCCACGCTGCGCCGCCGGGCCTCGGCACCGGGGCGGCTGTACAAAAAGCCCAGCGGCTGACCGGCCAGGATGGCCTGCCGAATCTCCGCCAGCACCGCCTCGTCCGCCGACGGACGCGGCCCGGCCATCACGGCGATGGTTTCGGCGCGCACCAACGCCTCCAGATCGGGAGCCAGCCGGTTCAGCGTCGTCGAGCGCATGGCCGACTTGAGCTTGCGCTCCAGCCCCTCCAGCGCCGCGGCCCGACCCGGCTCCCCGGCCATGCGCAGCCCCTGCGCCGCCTTGGTCAGTTCGACCAGTTCCCCGGTCGTCGGGGCCTGTTCGAACGCCGAAAGACCGCCGCGGATGCGCCAGCGCTTGCTGGGCGGGTCCGACACCTCCTCGGCCGCCGGATAGAGGGCCAGCACCGCGTCGCGCATCCGTTCGGCGGTGCGCCGGCCGACGCCGGCCTCGCGCGCCATCTCGTCCAGCGTCAGCCCCTCGGCGCTGGCCGCCATCCGCCGCGCCAGCTCGATCACCACGGCCGCCTTGTCGTGTCTCATGGAACCGAAGATCGCATACGTCCGTTTCTGACGCAACGCTGCTCCAAGGTCAGTTTCGACAGAGACACCCGCTCCGGAGATAACCCATGGCCCGCGCTTTCGCTCCCCACGCCTCCATCGCCGCCTCCCGCTATCTGATCGTGCCGTGCGAGGCCGACGGCTGCGCCGACCTGGCCGAGATCTGGGACCGGCTGGAGGAGCAGGTGATCGACGTCATCGACGCCCGCCTGTCGGCCCGCTATGCTGACGAGGACGCCCTGTGGGACGAGGCTCGCCCGGCCTTCGCTCCCGCCGAAGACTTCCGCATGGCGGCCTGACATGGTCCCGGCCCTGTGGGTGGTCGGCGGTGTCGTGGTGCTCGTCTTCCTCGGCACCTGGGCGCTGCAGATCGTCCTCTGGCTGCTTGCCCTCGCCCTGCGCCTCGCCGGCGCACTGGCCCTAGCGCTGTTCGGCCTGGCGTCGATGCTGGCCCTCGCCTTCCTCGACCGCAAGCAGCTGGCCCGCATCTGGCGCAACGAGCGCACCCACGCGGCGAACACCGCCCTGCTGGCGCGCGAGCGGTGGCGTTGATCAGGCTTCGGGATAGAGCTCGCGCATATGCGCCAGCGAGGCGACCGCCATTTCGCGCAGGACGCCCAGGTCGATCTGGTCCAGCCGGTTGACGTACATGCACGCCACGCTGGTCTTCACCTTGCCGATGCGCGCGATCATGGCTTCCTACCCTTCGAACCCGGAC
>JANPKF010000540.1:0-1730 GCA_031425895.1 Caulobacteraceae bacterium
GGCCGGCGCCCTGTTGCTGTCTGCGGGAACACGCCTCGATCCCTGGCGCCTGTCGCTGGCCGCCGCCGCCGGGCGGGACAGCCTGCAGGTCTCCGCCCGTCCGACCATCGCCATCCTGGCCACCGGCGAGGAGCTGGTCTCGCCCGGCGGCCGGCCGGGCCCGTTCCAGATCTTCGAGAGCGGCAGCGCCGGCCTCGTGCCGATGATCGCCCGCTGGGGCGGTCTCGCCCACCGGCTGGCCCCGGCCCGTGACGACGAGGACGCGATCGCCGCCGCTGTGGCCGGCGCGGACGCCGAACTGATCGTCACCGTCGGCGGCGCCTCGGTCGGCGACTACGACCTGGTCAAGCCGGCCCTGAAACGCCTGAGCCTGGAGCTGCTGGTCGAGACCATCAACGTGCGCCCGGGCAAGCCGACCTGGTTCGGGACCCTGGCCGACGGCCGCCGCGTGCTCGGCCTGCCGGGCAACCCGGCCAGCGCTTTTGTCTGCGCCGAACTCTTCCTTAAACCCCTGATCGCGGCGATGTCGGGCGGCGCGGCCGGCCCCTTGATGGAGCCGGCCATCCTCGCCGCCGACCTGCCCGCCGCCGGCCCGCGCGAGCACTGGATGCGGGCCATCCTTGGGCCAGAGGGCGTGCGCGCCCTGCCCGATCAGGACAGCAGCCTGGTCACCGTGTTCGCCGCCGCCGACGCCCTGATGCGCCGACGTGCAAACGCCCCGGCGGAGAAGGCCGGGGCGTTGGTTGAAATCCTGAGACTGAACAGAAGCTAGTGGACGGTCGGCCCGTGGTCCTGGCCGCGGTGCGTCACCCGCCGGTCCCACTGGTCCTTCAGCAGGGTGGCGATGCCCATCCAGCCGGCCGTCGGAGCCGCGACCGCACCGGGCGGCGGCTGCACCTTGACCGCATGGTAGGCATAGACCGCGCCCGCGCCGACCGAGGCGACGGCGACGGCCACCCGGCCTCCGACCCGCTTGGGCCCAAGCGCCATCCAGGCGGCGGAGAAACCCTGCACCAGGCTCCACAGGGTCAGGGCGCGGGTGCGGGTTGCGCCCTGCGGCGAATTCCAGACCCGCAGGCCCGAGATGGTCAGGGCGGTGAACATCGAAGGCCAGATGACCGCGAAGGCGGCCTTGGGCGGGTTGCTGACCGGTCCTTGCGACTCGGCGTACTCGCTCATGTAATCGGGTTCCTCGACGACGCTGCGGCGCGAGGCGATCACTTCGGCCAGGGCGACGGCCCCGCCGGCCAGGAGCAGGCCCAGCAGCACATGCCCTGCCGTGGTCGCCGGCTCCGCGTGAACCTCGACCATCCCCTCGGGGCCCATCTCGTAGCGCATAGGTCGTCTCCCTCGGTCTCCCGTCACCGGAGCCTCCGGCTCAACGCCGGTCGGCGGTTGGCGGTTCCGGGGCGTCGAAAGGACGGGTTGTCGCAAGATGTCACCCCGGGGCAAAGCGGTTGAAGTCCTGCCAGTATCATCCAACGACATGGCGTTGTCGTGGCAATCCAGGGCAGGACGCCGATCTGTTCCTGCCGGAACTGCACGACCACAGAGAAACCAGAGTGGCCGGTTTGACTGCGTCAAGCCGGCCCTGGCCCTCGTGACCCTCGCCCAGCATCTCGCCCATGGCGCTTTGCAGGTAGTTCTGCTCGCCGAGCTGACGAACCAGATCCAGCTGGGTCTCGAGGAAGTCGATGTGGCCCTCGGTGTCGCTGAGGATCTCGACCAGC
>JANPKF010000541.1:0-4242 GCA_031425895.1 Caulobacteraceae bacterium
CTGAAGGTCGGCGCCGGAAGGGCAAGCTGCGTGTCGGCGACCGCTTCTCCCCGGAAGAACCGCAGAAGCAGGTCCTGCACCGCCGGATGGGACTCGAAGACATTGTGACCGGCGTTCTCGACGAACACCCGGCTGCGACGCCGGAACTGCGCCGCCACCTCTGCCTGCTCTTCCAGCGGCGTGCGGCCATCCAGGGCGCCTGCGATCAGCAAGGCGGGATGATCAATACGCATGGGAGCGCGATAGGCAGCGCCAAGATCGAGTCCCGGAATGGCGCCCAGCAGGTGAGGCATCGGGAAGTTCAGGGCGTCCCCCATCACCGCCGTCCGCGCTTCACGGCGCACCTGGGCCAGTCGGCCAGGTGAAATGCCCGAAGCGATGTCCATCGCCTCCGGCATGCCGGAGATGGCCAGCATCCGGTCGATATCCTTCAGGAACGGCGCCAGGACGGCGGTCTCACCGGCGTCGAGGGCCAGGTACATTCCCGGCAGCATGGCGAGGGTTTCCGGATTGGCAATCAGGCTGCCGGCCAGAATCTGTACCGTGAAGCCGCCGACCTTCAGATCGGTTGGCGCACCGCGCACCGTCACCCGCACCGTCGCCGGCTGGGCCTCCAGCCTGGCATGAACACGCCGCATCAGGGCTGGAAAGTCGGGAATTTTCGCCCGGACAGCCGGATCGGCGCCGATCAGGGCGTCGACGCGCCGGAAATAGGCGTCGAGCCGCGCCGGCCGCTTCACGGTCTGGTCCTGGCCCTCAAGGCTGGCCAGAGCAACGCGCCGAACCCTGTCGCCATGCTGGCGTAGGATGGCCAGCGCCAGATGGCAGCCATAGCTGATCCCCCAGAGATCGATCGTCTCGGCGCCAAGGTGACGGCGCAGGGCGTCGACGTCGTCGGCGCTTTCCCGGGTGTTGTAGCCCCGCATGGCGACACCCGCCCGCGTCCAGCCCGCCCAGGCCTTGACCAGCTGAGCCTTCTGGTCGGCCACCAGCCCGGCGCGGGTCAGGACCGGCAACGGTCCTTCGCGCGGCGCCGCCGGCGGAATGGCGCTGGCAGCGCCCGTGCCACGCTGATCGAAGGCAATGACGTCAGCCACCTCGCGCAGGGCCATGAAGATCGGAAAGCGCGGTCCGGTCGCCGTGCCCGTGGCTGTGCCGCCCGGCCCCCCGGCCAGATAGACAATGGGCGGGCCGGGCCTGGCGGCCCGCGACGGGAAGCGCACATAGGTCAGGCGAATCTGCCGCGAGGCGGGATCGCGGCGGTCCTCCGGAACCATGAAGGCGCCACGCTCGGCATCGGTCTCCTCCCCGCGCCAGCCCTTGAAGCGAAAAGGGCCGAGGGGAAGCGACTGGGCGAGAGCGAGGCCGGGAAGGGCCAGGGCCGTGGCGGCGAGGACGGCGCGGCGGCTGAGAGAGGTGAAGGTCATGCAGCCAGCTTCGAGCATCTCACCGTGCCTGTCGGGGCTGTTTCGGTGAACGGTCGCACCGGGTCGGCGAACGGCAGCGCGCTTCGGTGAATGGCGCGCTAGGGTGCCGCCCATGTGGCGCCTGCTTCCCATCCTTGCCGGACTTCTGCTCTGCTGGCCCGCGCCGGCCATGGCGCAAGGCGTCGATTGGCAGGCCTGCCAGGGGGTGATCGCCGACGGCCCCCCCCAACTCAGCGACTGCCGTCCTCAGATGGGCCCGATCAACCCGCAAGGCCGGGAGATCTGGCTGCGCGGCATCGTCCGCCAGCCTCCAGTCGACGACCCGCAGGCCCTCTACCTGGCGGGTATCGCCTCGTCGCAGGCCTGGCTCAACGGCGCCCGGGTCGGCGCGAACGGGACGCCGGCGGCGACAGCGTCGGCCGAGATCCCGGGGCGCTTCCAGATCGCCTTTCCGATCCGCGACGCCGTCTGGCGCCCGGGCGACAACGAGCTGGTCGTTCGGCTGTCGTCGCATCATGGCGGTCTGCGCCTCGATCGGCCCATCGGCGCCATCTTCATCGCCCGCTATCCGTTGCCCTCGCGCAGCGGCCTGCTGGCCATCACCTTCATCGCGGCCGGCGCCCTGTTCGCCGGCGCCTTCGGGTTCGCAGTCATCCACGCCCTGCGCCGCACCGGCTCCAGCCTGATCCTGGCGCTCATCGCCGGGGTCGCGGGCCTGCAGGCGGTACTCGAAAGCCTGCGCACCCTGATCGCCTATGCCTACCCCCTGCACGCCTGGCGCCTGGTCGGCATTTGGAGCCTCGCGGCCGTCTTCTCGGTGCTGCTGGTCGCCTTCGTCGCGGCGCGCTTCTGGCCCAGAGCGCGACGCGCCCTGGTCGGCCTTGCCATCGTTGCGGTGGCGGCGACCAGCCTGGCGCCCGGCTTTGACCTCAAGACCGGCTTTGCCCTGCTGACCGGCGTGGTCATCAGCGCCCTGTTGGCCGGCGCGGCTGTCTGGCGCCGCCGCCCCGGATCCGTACCGATCCTCGCCTACCTGTCGCTGTTCCTCTTCGTCGGCCTGGCTTTCCCGACCTGGCTCGTCGACCTCTCCTACTTCCTGCTCGCCGCCGGCCTGATTCTGCCCCTGCTGGCCTTCGAGGTCGTGCGGCTCGGGCGCGACGACCGGGGTCGCGAAGCCGCCCTGACCCGCGAGGTGGCGCGGCCGGACTGCCTGACGGTGGTGTCAGCCCGCGGGGTCGAGCGGGTGCCGATCGCCGACGTTGTCGCTATCCTGGGCGCTGACGACTACGTCGAGCTTCGGCTGAGCGGCGGTCGCTGTCTGTTGCACGCGGCCCGGCTAGACCGCCTGGAGACCGACCTGCCGGCAGGCTTCCTGCGTGTTCATCGCTCGGCCATCGCCAACCTGGCCTTTGCCACCGGCCTGGAGCGCGACGCGGGGCGCTCGCGGCTGATCCTACAGTCCGGGCCACCCCTGCCCGTCAGTCGGGCGCGACTGGCGACCGTGCGTGAGGCGCTAGGCGCCTAGACCAACAGGTCGGCGCAGGCGTCGACGATGGCGTCGGCGTCCAGGCGGTACTTGGCATAGAGATCCGGCAGATCGCCCGACTGGCCAAAACTTTCCATGCCGAGCGCCCGCACCCGCTGGCCGCGCACCGAGCCGAGCCAGGACAGGGCGGCCGGCGAGCCATCGAGCACCGTCACCAGCACGGCGTCGGCGGCCAGAGGCGCCAGCAGCCGTTCGGCCGTCGCCATCCGCGCCTCGCCCCCCGTCCAGCGAGAACGGCCGGCGGCGGTCCAGTCGGCATGCAGAACGTCCGGTGAAGTGACCGCCAGAAGGCCCGCCTCGGGCATATCTTCCAGGATGGCCTCGAAAGCCGCCAGGGCCTCCGGCGCGATGGCGCCGCTGTAGACCAGGGCAAGTTTCGCCCCAGCGGCCGGCGGCTTCATCCAGTAGCCGCCCTCGATGACGCCCCTGCGCCAGGCCTCGTCGGCGCGGACCGGCTGCTCCAGGCTGCGGGTCGACAGTCGCAGGTAGGTCGAGCCGCCGTCGTCCCGCTGGATGCGGTCGAAAGCGTGGGCCATCAGCACCGCCGTCTCGTCGGCAAAGGCCGGCTCGTAGCTGTCCAGCCCCGGCTGGCTCATCCCGATCAGCGGGGTACCGATCGACTGGTGGGCCCCGCCCTCCGGCGCCAGGGTCAGGCCACTGGGCGTCGCCACCAGCAGGAAGCGGGCGTCCTGGTAGCAGGCGTAGTTGAGGGCATCGAGCCCGCGGCAGATGAAGGGGTCATACAGGGTGCCGATGGGGATCAGCCGCTCGCCGTAATGAGCGTGGGCGAGACCGGCTGCCGCCAGCGTCAGGAACAGGTTCATTTCGGCGATGCCGAGTTCGATGTGCTGGCCGGCCGGGCTCATCTCCCAGCGCTGCGGGCTCATCAAGCCGCGGCTCTTGAATACGTCCTCCTTGCTTTCCATCGAAAACAGCCCGCGTCTGTTGACCCAGGGCCCCAGGTTGGTCGAAACGGTGACATCGGCCGACGTCGTGACGATGTGGTCGGCCAGGGGCCCGCCGGCGCGTGCGATCTCGTCGAGGATGCGGCCGAAGCCGGCCTGGGTCGTGGCTTTGCCTTTGGTCTCGAGAGCCGGCATCGTGGGCACCGGGATCTGCGCAGCCTTGAAGGTACGCCGCCCCCTGGCCGCGAACGGCACATTCGACAGAAACCGTTCGACCTCGGCTCGGGGTAGTTTGAGGCCGGCGAACTTGTCCCACTCCTCGCCCTGATTGACGCCCTGCTGCGCGCGGAACGTCTGCATCTGG
>JANPKF010000542.1:0-1690 GCA_031425895.1 Caulobacteraceae bacterium
ACCAGGGCCGGGCCGAGGCCGACCTGCAGATTGGGCCAATAGTGATAGAGCACCACCCACATGGCGGCGAAAAACCGCAAACCCGTCAGCGGCTTTATGTGGGCGGCATCATTCATTGCTTGGAGGTGCTTCCAATTGTCAGTGTCGTTCCTAAGTATGCCCGGCGAAGGTTTAGGGAGGCTTGAGACCGAACGTGGACGGCATTGCACAACTTCTGACGGATCCGGCGGCCTGGGCGGCCCTGGTGACCCTGATCGTGATGGAGGTGGTGCTCGGCATCGACAACCTCATCTTCATCTCGATTCTCTCGAACAAACTGCCCGAGGAGAACCGCCAGAAGGTGCGGCGGCTGGGCATCGGCCTGGCCCTGATCATGCGGCTGGTGCTGCTGTCGACGATCGCCTGGATCGTCGGCCTGGTGCAGCCGGTGTTCACCCTGTTCGGCAACGAGTTCAGCTGGAAGGACCTGATCCTGATCGGCGGCGGCCTGTTCCTGGTCTGGAAGGCGACCAAGGAAATCCACCACACGGTCGACCCGGCCCCGGATAACGGCGGCGTTCTGGACAAGACCGACGTGGTCATCACCAACGTCGGCGCGGCCGTCTTCCAGATCATCCTGCTCGACCTGGTCTTCTCGATCGACAGCATCCTGACCGCGGTCGGCATGACCGAGCACCTTCCGATCATGGTCGTCGCCGTGCTGGTGTCGATCACCGTCATGCTGCTGGCGGCCGATCCGCTGGGCAACTTCATCAACAAGAACCCGACGGTGGTGATGCTGGCGCTGGGCTTCCTGCTGATGATCGGCATGGTGCTGATCGCCGACGGCTTCGGCGTGCATGTGCCCAAGGGGTATATCTATGCGGCGATGGCGTTCTCGGCGGGGGTCGAGGCGTTGAACATGTGGAGCCGGGCGCGGTCGGTGAGGCGGGCGCAGGCGTCGGAGGAGACGCGGCATTAGGG
Source organism: Caulobacteraceae bacterium (assembly GCA_031425895.1). Taxonomy (GTDB): domain Bacteria; phylum Pseudomonadota; class Alphaproteobacteria; order Caulobacterales; family Caulobacteraceae; genus Caulobacter. Next base: position 964 of record JANPKF010000542.1, read on the forward strand.
GTTGCTGGCCGCCAGTCGGCCGCGCGCCGCGATCAGCCAGAGCGAGGCCCGGTTTGATGTATTCAAATCGGGTCTCGTCGGCGTCTTGTTGATCGCGCGGTTGATCCGCTAGCCGGCTCGCACCCGTTGGAACGCGCTCTAGAAGAGGCACCAGACAAGGGCCCCGCCGCCCAGGATCGAAAGCGGCGCGACACCGCGAACGAACAGCGGCGAAAACCGCCGGGCCCACCCGCGCGAGTAGCCGGCGTGCCAGCGCCGCGGCAGCAGGCACAGCACAATGGCCGAAGCCAGCAGGAACCCGCCGATCACGGTGATCGCCAACGGAAAGCGCGCGGCGGGCGCGGCCACCATGAACAGCAGGCCGACCGCGCCCCGGATCGCCATCTCGCCGAAGTGGACCCGGGCGGTGCTGCCCATCGCCGCCAGGGCGTCCAGGGCCCGCCTGGGAGCGGCGAACATCCAGGCCCCGATGACGATCAGCCAGACTCCCGCCAGGGCGGAGAGCCATTGCGCGACTTGCGTCACGCGTCTTGAGCCGGCGGCGGCGGGTCGCCCTCGGAGGGGAGCGGCAACGGCTCTTCGTCCTCAGTGCGTGGCGCGACCCTGGAAGGCTCCCGTTTGGCGATGAGGAGGACAGCGGCGCCGCAGAGCGCCGAGGCGAGCGATCCCATCAGGACCCCGACCTTGACCTCCTGCTGCAGGATCGGGTCCGGAAAGGCCAGCAGGC
>JANPKF010000543.1:0-2889 GCA_031425895.1 Caulobacteraceae bacterium
ACCAGCTGTACCTCGATCTGCTGGCCGAACAGGCCGCCAGGGCCGGGGTCGAGGTCTGGTCCTGGGTGTTGATGCCCAACCATGTCCACCTGATCCTTGTGCCGCCGGAGCCGGATGCCTTGCGCCGCTGGATGTCGAGCGTCCATCAGCGCTATGCCGGCCACATCCATGCGCGGGAGAAGCGGACCGGGCACTTCTGGCAGGGCTGCTTCGGCTGCGTGACGATGGATGAGGGGCATCTGGGCGCGGCCTTGCGCTATGTGGCGCTCAACCCGGTGCGGGCCAGGTTGGTCGAGCGGGCCATCGACTGGCGCTGGTCCAGCCTTCATGCGCTTCTGCGGCCCGAAGCCGGCGATGGCCTGACCACGACAGCGCCGGTGCTGTCGCGCTATCCGGACATCGCCGGCATGATCGCGGCCGGCGAGGATGAGACCCTGTCGCGGACCCTTCGGCGCGCCGAGACGATCCGACGCCCGCTCGGAACGGCGGACTTCCTGGCCCGGCTGGAGGCCGAAGCCGGGCGGGTTCTGAGGCCGGGCAAGCGTGGGCCCCAGGCTGGAATTAGTGCACTGTCACCGTAATACCTCGCCAAAAAGGCGCGCGCGTTTCCGGGGCCAGCTTGGCGTTAGGGGCGACCGCTGCCGGGCCTGATGCTGATCCTGTCCCTACTCGTGCTCGCCATCGTGGCGGCGGCCGCGGTTCGACATGAACAGCGCAGGCTTCACCGTAGCAGCGGTATAGGTTGCGACCGTAACGGCAGCAGCGGCGACAAGTACGGCATGACCGACTATACTTGCGGCAAGGAAGGTATAGCTGCCCAAGGCCACGCAGGAGCTCACTGCCCACATAAGGGCCAGCGCCTGTAGCACATAGTGCCTGATCGCCACGTCTTCGATGTGACGCAGAGGGCTAATCTCATGATTGAACGTATAGTTCCATCCGAATACAATATATCTGCGAATATTAGTCATTGCGCTAAACACGCCCCTTTTGACTGTCCACGATTTCAGGACGCGCGCATCGACGCCCGTTATTCTGGAGGTCGATTTGATCATCTGTCTGGAGGGTCTACGCTGGCCAGCCGAAACTGGATCACAGGTGGTCAGCCCTGCGGGTTGCGTGAGCTGTATCAGCCTTCGTAGCGGCGGATGAGACCGCTGCGGCCTGATCTGCTGGTCGGGTCGGGCGCTTTGCGGCCGATTGCCGTCAAGCTGACAAAACGGCCGGCCGAACCGGCGCCGCCAGCCCTGAACCGGGGGCTACTCCGGCCGGTTGAGGATCGAGGCGGTCGCCACCAGTTCCCCAAGCAGGGCCATGGTCGCCGCGCCCGAGCATTCGAAGGGATTGAGCTCGACCCGTCTGAAGTACTTCAGCAGCAGGCTGGGGTTGAGCTTGTTTATGATCACATGGCCCATCGTCCAGTTCCCGAACCGTCGCTCCGAAATCTCCTCGTAGGCAAGCAGTCGGACCTGCTGGTGGCGGTCGTCCCGGACGATGGCGTTGAACAGGTCGCAGACTTCGTCGCGACCGCCCTCGATCACCTGGATGAACAGGTTGTCCGAGACGCACAGCAAGCCGGTGATGCCCAGCGCCGGGTTGTTCTTGCGCGACTGGTCGACGATCGTGTCGAGGGCGGTCCCTTGCAGGGCGGCGGCAGGACGGCTGGCGTAAAGGCAGCGAACCAGCATCATCAGCTCCGGTGCTTCAGCAGCGAGAGGAACTCGCTGCGCAGGTGGTGATCCTTGAGGAAGGAGCCGCGCATGACGCTGTTGATCATCATGGTCTCGTTGTCCTTCACCCCGCGCCAGTGCATGCAGAAGTGATCGGCTTCCATGACAACGGCCAGACCGTCGGGCCGCACCTTCTCCATCAGAAGATCGGCCATCTGGGTGATGGCCTCCTCCTGGATCTGGGGGCGTGACATCACCCATTCGGCGAGGCGGGAGTATTTGGACAGGCCGATCAGATTGGAATGCTCGTTGGGCATCAGCCCGACCCAGAGCTTCCCCATGATCGGACAGAAATGGTGGCTGCAGGCGCTGCGGATCGTGATGGGACCCACGATCATGAGCTCGTTCAACGCCGAGGCGTTCGGAAATTCCGTAACCGGAGGCGGGCTGGCGTATCGGCCCCGGAAAACCTCGGTCAGATACATCTTGGCCACACGCCGCGCCGTTTCCTGGGTGTTGTGATCACTCTCGGTGTCGATCACCAGGCTTTCCAGAACGCCCTTGAACTTGTCCTCCACCTCGGCGAGGAGCGCTTCGAGATCCCCGGGCTCCAGGAATGCGGAGATGTTGTCGTTGGCATGGAAACGCTTCCGGGAGGCTTTCAGTCGAACGCGGATCTTCTCGGAGACCGGCTCGTCAGGGTTCTCAGGCTTGCTCACCGGGTCTCCATTCAAAAGACGCCAGCCGCCCGTCCCGGGCGGTTGGCGAGACAGTTCAGCGAGGCTGCCTGCAAGCCTTCCTTAAGCTTGAGTTTCATCGCACGCCAATTCTATCGAGAAATAATGGCGAAAGTGCACCAATTGCGTGATCATCGAGGCTCTGCGACAGGGCGGCCATGGCCCGCCTCGCCCGCACAGGCTTCCCCGCCATCCCGCGCCACGTCACCCAGCCTGGTAACGGCCGCGCCCAGACCTTCTTCCGCGATGCCGACTACCCGCTGTACCGCGACCCTTTGGCCGAACATGCCGCCAGGGCGGGGGGCGAGGTCTGGTCCTGGGTGCTGATGCCCAATCATGTCCACCTTACTCTAACGCCGCCAGCCCGACGCCTTGCGACGTTGTCTGTCGAGTGTCCACCGGCGCTATGCCGGATGAAGGGCATCTGGGCGCGGCCTTGCGCTCTGTCGTGCTCAGTCCGGTGCGGGCCAGGTTGGTCGATC
>JANPKF010000544.1:0-3643 GCA_031425895.1 Caulobacteraceae bacterium
GCGGTCCTCTCATCTGCGAGCAACCCGCTTGCCCCTCCCGCGCGGCGGCGACAACCAGGAAATCCTCAGGGCTGAACGATCTTCACTTCCGGCCAGCGCCGCAGCGCCGAGGTCGTGGTCTTTTCCCAGCCTTTGGCGAGCGGCCGGTTGGGATTGGGCCGCAGCGTCATGGCGAACACGTCCTCGAGGCCGAAGGGCGCCTCGATGGTCAGGGAATTGTCCTTCTCCAGCCGCACGCCGACGCCGAAAGCCGGAGCCACGAAGCGGGAAAGCGCTTCAGCGCTGTTGGCCAAGGACTCGTAAGGCTCGCCGAAATGACCCTCGAACCAGAGGTGGACGCGGGCCTGATTGCGGACCTCGACCAGGTCGTTCAGTGGAGGCGGGAACAGGGCCGCCGCCTGTTTGATGAAAACGTCCTCGGCCTCGTAGGAGGTGTCGGCGTCCCAATAGGCCAGGTCGTAGTCGCGCACCCCGTAGTCGGGATCGCGGCCCGTCAGGTGATTCCAGACCCGCTGGTAGACGGCGCCGGAAACGATCAGCCAGTCGGGCAGGTCCAGGTCCCGGGCATGCCGCAGGGCCGTCATCAAGGTCGGGGCGGCGCGAAGGATCTCTTCGAGCTTCAGGGTCAGAGCTTGTGACATGGGCGGTCCTTCGCGCGGGCCGACCGTCTTGGGCGATTCGTCAGCGGATGCCCAGTCGCGCCTTGCCGTCGGCGACCAGGGCGGCCGTGGAAGTGAGCGCGGTCCCCGGGGGGAGCGGTTTGCCGCAGACGTGCTCGAGCGTCTTGCGCCCGACCTGACCCGGCTGGGTCGGCGACCATTCGGTCGGCTTCTGCGTTTCCCACTCCCTGTAGCCGCCGCTGTCGTCCAGGCCATCCATGCGGGTGGCCTTGTTGTCGAAGGTCCCGCAGCGACCCTCGTAGAGGGTGAGCCAACCGGGCCATTTGGCCGTGCCGCCCTGTGGCGTGCGGTAGACCTTGGCCGTGTGGTACCAGACCAGATCGCCGTGACGCAGGATCGAATTGGTGTCGAGGTAGCTGACGAAGTCCGCGGTCTGCAGCTGAAACCGCCAGGCCGGCGCCGGCTGGGCCAGGGCCGAGGCGGACGTGAGGGCGAGCGCACCGAACAGGGCCAGGGCGCGGAGGGAGAGGGTCAGGGCGCGTGTCATGGCCGCAGCAAAGCAGGCCTCCGGCCTATCCGCGCCCTCGGAATTGGGGGTTATTGCGACAGCATCCAGCGGCCGTCGCGGATGGCCGAAGAGCGGGTCACCGCGCCGTTGGGGTCCATCGCCATCTGGCCGCAGCCAAAGGCGGCCAGCTTCTCGCCAACCGTGCCGGGGACGACAGGCTCGCGCCAGTCCTCGTTGACGGCGCTGACGCCGAGGCTCTTGCCGGTTTCGTCGACGTTCTCGACGTCCAGGATCCTGAACCGGGTGGTGTCGCAGCGGAACCGGTAGTTGACGATGCGGGCCTGGATGGTTTTGCCGTCGGCGGTCACCGGCGGATCATAGATTTTCATCTCGCGGACCACGACCTCGGTGTCATCTCCGGTCAGGGCGTCCGGGTCGGCGTAGGAGACATGGGCCGCGCCCTTGGCGACCGGCAACCAGGTTTCGGCCGACGCGACCGTGGGCAGGGCGATGGCCGCAAGGGCCACGGCGATGATCAGACGCATGGTCAAACTCCCCGACATGGGGCGAAGGGAATCATGCCGACGGCGCTCTGTCATCGTGCAAGTTGTCGCGCTCGGGGCCTATGGCTCTTCGGGCGCGACGGCCGCCAGGCCTTCGGCGATCGCCTGGGTGCGGCTTAGCGGCGTTCTCTCGATCGTCCTCTTCTCGCCGCAGCTGAGCTTCAGCAAGGTATCGCCATCGGTGTTGGGCTTGACCGTCTCCCAAGCCACCTTGCTCACAGGAACTTGGGCCCTGCGACCACCGGCCTCATTCAACGCCTCGTAGCTGATCGTGCGCAGCGTCCGGCCCGCGCAGTCATAGGCAGAGCGAACAATCCAGACCTTCGCCTCAGCCCCGCCAATGGTTCTCGGCTGTGCCAGGACGCGAAGATCGCTCATCTCCCAGACGCCGCCGCTCTGCTTTCGAGATCCCGGGTCGATAAAAATCTTCACCTCGGAGCCATAGTTCGCCGCCAACCAGGACTCGCCGATCGGCGCGGGTCCAGCCGCCACCGCATTGCCCTTGTAGGGCGGGATGGGGCGCTTGAGCGCGGCGACCTTGTCGAGGCCCTTGGTCGAGGCCGAGAATCGCTTGTCTCTCCCGCAGGCCTGTTCGATGACGGCCCAAGCCGATGTGTCGGCTGTAGCCCCCTGCCACTTCACTTCAGGCATACCGCCTGGCACAGGCTCGCCGCTCGCCGTCAAACCCTGGATCGACACGACCTGAAGAACGCTGGACGTGCAATCGACCTCATAGGTTCGAATCCAGGCGGCGGTCGCGCGGCCAAGCAGATCCTTAGATGTGCGATGCACATCCAATACCTTCATGCGAACATTGCCCCCCCTCGGGGTCCGGGAGTCGCGGTCGAAATAGGTAGCGGCTTCCGGTCCTGTGTGGAGTGGGATCCAGGTTTCAGCGGACGCGACGGCCGGGACGGCCAGGAAAACGGCGATCAGGATCGTTGTAAGGCGCACAGGGACTCCTTCTGGACTGTCCCGCACTGTCCCTGACCCCGCCCTTCGCTTCGCCCTCAAAAAGGGTGTGCTCAGCGCCCGCGCAGCATCCAGGCATGGTCCAGCGGCCCATGCCCTTTTCCGAGACCCGGCGCCGCCTCAATGGCCCGATGGACGTAGTCCCAGGCCCGGGCGACAGCAGCCGTGAGGTCGAGGCCCTGGGCCAGGCCGGCCGCGCAGGCGCTCGCCAGGGTGCAGCCGGTGCCGTGAGTGTGGACGGTGTCGATGCGGGCGTCCTCGAAGGCGGTTTCGCCATCGCGGGTGATCAGGAGGTCGATCAATCGGTCTCCCGTCAGGTGCCCGCCCTTCATCAGCACCGCCTTGGCGCCCGCCTCCAGCAGGGCATATCCGCACCGGCGCAGGTCGTCGGTGCTGGTGGCGGGCAGACCTGTCAGCGCCTCGGCCTCCGGCGCGTTGGGGGTCAGCAGAGTGGCGCGCGGCAAAAGCTCGGACCGCACCGCCGCGATGGCGCGGGGATCGAGCAGGCTGGCGCCGCCCTTTGCGATCATCACCGGGTCGATGACGACCGGGACGCGCCCGGCGTGATCGATCAGGCGGGCGGCGACCGCGACCGTGCCCTCGTCGCCCAGCATGCCGGTCTTGATGGCGTCGGCCCCGATATCGTCGAGCACGGCGCGGCCCTGAGCCTCGATGATGTCGAGCGGGATCGGGTGCACGCCGGTGACGCCGAGCGTGTTCTGCACGGTGATGGCGGTGACCGCGGTGGCGGCATAGGCCCCCAGCATGGTCACCGCCTTGATGTCGGCCTGCAGACCCGCGCCGCCGCCGCTGTCGGATCCGGCGATGATGAGGACGCGGCCGATCACGGCCTGGCCTTGCGCAGGGTCGGGCTGTCGAGGTCGAGCTCGGCCAGGGGGATGACCTCGGCGTCCGGCAGAGCCTCCTTCAACGCCTTGCCGAACAGCTTGCCGTCGCCCACGACGATGACGCTGGCTTCA
>JANPKF010000545.1:0-1929 GCA_031425895.1 Caulobacteraceae bacterium
TGAAGTTCGCCGATCTGCTGACCATGGCCGACCGGATGCAGCTCTATAAGTATGTGATCCACAATGTGGCCCACGCCTACGGCAAGACGGCCACCTTCATGGCCAAGCCGATGTTCGCCGACAACGGCTCGGGCATGCACGTGCACCAGTCGATCTGGAAGGACGGCAAACCCCAGTTCGCCGGCGACAAGTACGCGGGCCTCTCGGACATGTGCCTGTGGTACATCGGCGGCATCATCAAGCACGCCAAGGCGATCAACGCCTTCGCCAACTCCACCACCAATTCCTACAAGCGTCTGGTGCCCGGCTATGAGGCCCCGGTGAAGCTGGCCTATTCGGCACGCAACCGCTCGGCCTCCATCCGCATCCCTCACGTGGACAGCCCCAAGGGCAAGCGCATCGAGGCGCGCTTCCCCGATCCCATGGGCAATCCGTATCTGACCTTCGTGGCCCTCCTGATGGCCGGCCTCGACGGGATCGAGAACAAGATCGATCCGGGCCCGGCCATGGACAAGAACCTCTATGACCTGCCGCCGCGCGAGCAGAAGAAGGTCCCCGAGGTCTGCGGCTCCCTCAAGGAAGCCCTGGAGAACCTCGACCGCGACCGCGGCTTCCTCAAAAAGGGCGGGGTCATGGATGACGATTTCATCGACAGCTACATCGAGCTGAAGATGGAGGAAGTCATGCGCCTGGCGCTCCACCCCCACCCAGTGGAATTCGATATGTACTTCAAGTGCTAGCACGCTTGAGCTAGCGTCGAGACGAGGGGCCGCGGCAGGTGTCCGCGGCCCTTTTTCGTTGTGCAGGACCCCGCTTTGAAGCTGATCGCCGCCGCCGCCCTTTCCCTCGCCCTGACCGGCGGCGCCGCCGCCCAGCCCGTGGCGGGGCCCATGCCGACCCTCCTTCCCGCCCCGATCGCGCCGCCCCGGGACGTGGCCTATCCGGGGGTGATCCGTCTGGCGGTGGACGCCAGCGACACCCGCCAGCGGATCTTCCGGGTCAGCCAGACGATCCCGGTGACGGTGGCCGGTCCCATGACCCTGCTCTATCCGGCCTGGCTGCCGGGCAACCACGCCCCGCGCGGCCCGTTGGACAAGCTCTCCGGCCTGGTGATCCGCACCGGCGACCGGGTGCTGCCCTGGACCCGGGACGCCATCGATCCGTTCGCCTTCCACATCGAGGTCCCGACCGGCGCGTCCAGCCTGGACCTGGCCTTCGTCTTCACCTCCCCCACCGCCGCGGACCAGGGCCGGGTGGTGATGACGCCGGAGATGGCCAACCTGCAGTGGAACGCCGTGGCGCTTTACCCCGCCGGGCACTTCGCCCGCCGCATCCAGGTGGAGCCGAGCCTGAAGCTGCCCGCCGGCTGGAAGCAGGCCTCGGCCCTGGACGTGTCGCGGATCGACGGCGACGTCGTTCGGTTCGCACCGGTGAACCTGGAGACCCTGGTGGACAGCCCGGTGTTCGCCGGCCGCCACTTCGCCCAGCATGTGCTCGACCAAGGCGCCCGCCCGCCAGTGCGCCTGAACATCGTAGCCGACCGGGCCGAACTGCTGGCCGCCAAGCCCGAACACATCGAGCGTCATCGCGACCTGGTGCGCCAAGCCGACAGGCTGTTCGGCGTGCGCCACTTCGACCGCTACGACTTCCTGTTGGCGCTCACCGAGCGGATGGGCGGGATCGGCCTGGAGCACCATCGCTCCAGTGAAAACGGAACCATCCCGGGCTATTTCACCAGCTGGGCGACCACGGCGCCGTCGCGCGACCTGCTGGCCCACGAGTACGTCCACTCCTGGAACGGCAAGCACCGCCGCCCGGCGGACCTGTTCACCGCCAACTTCAACACCCCCATGCGCGGCCAGCTCCTGTGGGTCTACGAGGGCCAGACCCAGTTCTGGGGCAATGTCCTGGCCGCCCGCTCGGGCCTGA
>JANPKF010000546.1:0-4493 GCA_031425895.1 Caulobacteraceae bacterium
CGCTGATCATCGACTGTGTGATCGACCCGGTGCTCGGTGAGATTTCCGACAACTGGCGGTCCAAATGGGGTCGCCGCCACCCCTTCATGTATGCCTCCGCCCTCCCGGTCGCGCTGTCCTTCCTGCTGCTCTGGAACCCGCCGGCGGGCTGGGGCGAGGGCGCTATGTTCTGGTATCTGGTCGCCGTCGCCGTCATCGGCCGCAGCTTCATCACCATGTACGAGGTTCCTTCCTCCTCGCTCGCCGCCGAACTGACCGAGGACTACGATGAGCGCAGCTCCATCCTAGGCTGGCGCTACTTCTTCGCCTGGTGGGGCGGCCTGACCCTGACGGTGGTCATGTTCTGGGTCTTCATGCAGCCCACGGAAACCATCAAGAACGGCCAGCTCAATCCCGACGCCTACAAGATGTACGGCTACGTCGGCGCGGTGCTGATGTTCCTGTCGATCATTGTCTCAGCCGCCGGCACCCACCGCTTCATCCCCTGGCTTCGGCGCGCGCCCGTCCAGACCGCCCGCACGGTCGTGCAGACCCTCAGCCAGATGAGGGACACCCTCAACAACCGGCCCTTCGTGGTCATCACCCTGGTTGGCCTGGTCGCGGCCATCGCCCAGGGGGTCAGCTTCACCCTGGCCTTCTATTTCTCGACCTATTTCTGGGAGCTCAACTCCTTCTGGACCGGGGTGCTGGTGCTCGACAGCTACATCTCCTCGGCCATCGCCCTGATCGCCGCGCCGATGCTGTCCAAGCGGTCGGGCAAGAAGAAGGCCGGCGGTATCCTGCTGGCGCTGTCGGTTCTGACCGGGTTTGCGCCGCTGCTGCTGCGCCTGCTCGGCTGGTTCCCGGAAAACGCCGACATGTACGGCGAAATTCCCTCCATCGTGCCCTGGCTGTTCCTCGATGGCGTCATCCGCGGCATCTTCGGGATCACCGCCGCCATCCTCATCACCTCGATGCTCGCCGACGTGGTCGAGCATTCGGAGGTCAAGACCGGACGGCGGTCGGAAGGCCTGTTCTTCGCCTTCACCAGCCTGGTTCAGAAGGCGGTTGGCGGTGTAGGGGTCATGGCCGCCAGCTTCCTTCTGGTGATCATCGACTTCCCGCGCAACGCCAAGCCGGGCGAGGTCGATGCGGCGGTCATCACCAACATGGCGCTGGTCTACATGCCGGTCCTGGCCATCCTGTACGGGACGGCCCTCGGCATCATGCAGCTCTATAACATCACCCGAGAGACCCACACGGAGAACCTGCGGATCATCGCCGCCAAGAACCAGGCGGCCGAAGCAGCGGATATCGTGCCCTGACCTACTGCGGCAGGTAGCGATCACGGTGCATGCGGATATTGATGGTGCAGTCCTGATCGCCAGTCGTCTCGATCAGCCGACCGATGGTGAAGGCGGAACTGTAGAGCGCTCGGCGGACCTCCACGGGGCAGTTCAAGGCGGCGGCCTGGTTGATGCGCGGGAAGGCGGCCTGGCAGCTGGTGTTCAGCTGAACGATCAGGTCTTGCTTCGCCGCGGCAATGCTGTCGGCGTCTGACCGCGTCCGGGACATCTGCCGTGCGGCGTAGGCCTCAAGCGAATCGACATCGCTGTGCGCCCGCACCACCAGCTCGGCGCAGCGGGGGTTCATCGGCGCCGCAGCCTGTACGACCACCGGGCCGGTCGGGATCACGCGACCCATGATCCGGGAGCAGGGTCCGGTCGGATCGTCCTTGCATTGCTTTTCTCGCCAGGGCTTGGCCGCCGCGACATCCACCGGCACGCCGGTCCCCTCCTCGTAGATTCGGGCCGCGAAGGCGCAGCTTTCCTTGAGACCCCAATCGCAAGCCTTCTTGAAAGGCGGTAGCGCAGCCGCGCCGTTCCTGGGGGCGCCCTCGCCAGCCCACTGGGCCCAGCCTTCCTCGTGGCAGCCGCTTATGTCGCCAAGGGCGCAGCCCTTCCTGAAGTAGGCAAAGGCGGTGGCCCGCTCTTCGGGCGGACCGTAGTGGTGCTTCAGGGTTATGCCGTAAGTGGTGCAACTGAGCGCGTGGCCGGCGTTGCAGGCCTGATCCAGCAAGGCCAGACCCTTGGCTTCATTCTTGGGCAGGCCTTGGGCCCGGACATGGAAGGCGCCGAGATAGCCGCAGCCCGCCTGGATGCCGCCCGTGCAGGCCCGCTCGACCAGCGCAATGCCGAGGGGCTTGTCCTCTGGAATGCCGCGCGCCTCCACGAGAGCCCGGCCATAGCTTGCGCAGCCCTGCAGGTTGCCGCCGTCGCAGGCCTTTGCGTAGTAGGGCGCGGCCTTGGCCCAGTCATAGTGCCACCCGATCTTGCCGATCATCGAGTCGCCCTTGGCATTGCAGGCAACAGCGTTGCCGGCGATGCAGGCAGCCTCCAGATCCTCGGCGACGGCCGGTCGAGGCTGACCGTTGAGAAGGCCGAACAGCACGCAGACCACGGCCAGGGCCGCGATCCGAAACCCGACCCGGCGCCCACCCTCGTTGACCAATCGCATGACCATCCCCCGGACCGACGCGGCCCTCAGTCTGGGTAGGCGGTCAGGCGCGGGCCTGCATGACGCAAAAGGGGGGAGGCGTTAGCGGCCCGCCTCGGTGATGGCGCTGTAGACGAGGGTCCGAAGCTCCCGCCGAACCGGGTAGGCGCTGCTGGGCAGGACCTGGGTGAGGAAGACCACGGCCAGGTCTTCCTCCGGATCGACCCAGAAGAAGGTGCTGGCCGCGCCGCCCCAGAAGTACTCGCCCTTGCTGCCCTGGAGCATGGTGGCGGCCGGATCGATGGTGACCCCGAAGCCGAGACCGAAGCCGACGCCGGCATAGGTCGCCTCGCTGAACAGACTCTTGGACATCTGGGTGAGGTCCTTGCCACCCGGCAGGTGGTTGGCGCTCATCAGCTGGATGGTCTTGGGACCCAGCAGCCGTACCCCGTCGAGCTCGCCGCCGTTCAGCAGCATGCGGGCGAACTTCATGTAGTCGCCCGCGGTCGAGACGAGGCCGCCGCCGCCCGACAGGAAGCTGGGGTGCTTCAGGTAAGGGCTCTTCTTGGGGTCGTCCTGCAGCTGGGGCTTCGCCGCGACAGGCAGTTTCGAGCCCAGCGCGCCGACGGCGTAGCAGGCGGTGAAGCGGTCTGCCTTGTCCTTGGGGACCGAGAAGAAGGTGTCTTCCATACCGAGCGGCTTGAAGATCCGCTCCTCGAAGAAGACATCCAGAGTCTGGCCACTGATGATCTCGACCAGCCGGCCGACGATGTCGGTGGAGACCGAATAGTTCCAGGCCTCCCCGGGCGAGAACTGCAGCGGCACGCCGGCCAGGGCGGTGACGGTTTCGGCCAGCCCCTCGCCGTGGAAGCCTTCGCCGAGCTTGAGCTTGCGGTAGGCCGCATCGATGTTGCCGAACTGCTGGAAGCCGTAGGTCAGTCCGGAGGTGTGGCGCAGGAGGTCGATGACCAGCATCGGCCGGTCGGCCGGCTTCGACTGGAAGGTCTCCATGTAGCCGCCGTTGTAGACCCCCAGGTCCTTCCATTCGGGGATGTACCTGGACACCGGATCGTCGAGAGCCGCCAGGCCTTCCTCGACCAGCATCATGAAGGCGACCGAGGTGATCGGCTTGGTCATCGAGTAGATGCGGAAGAGGTCGTCGCTCTTCAGCTTGCGCTCCCGTTCGCGGTCGGCGAGGCCCAGCACGGTCTCATAGGCCAGCTTGCCGCGCCGCCAGACCTGGACCTGGGCGCAGGGCAGCTTGCCCGGGTCGATGTACCGCTCCTTGAGGAAACTCTCGATGCGGCCGAGCCGTTCGGAAGACAGGCCGAGCTTTTCGGGTTTGGTCACGGGGCGTTCCTCTGTGTTGTTGCCGCGATGGTTATCGAAGGCCGGGTATGGGGCAACCCAAACTTTGCGAGATTGCGCGACCGTCGCACCACAAACAGGGGACGGAATCGTCAAGAGCCGCAACGACGGCCGACTGGAATCGGAGGTCGCGCAGGGGTTCTTCGCGACATCTTCGTCGTCCCGCGTGATGGCGTCCTCGACCGCGCCAACCCGACGTAGACCAAGCCAGGCGGCTGGGCCGAGGCCGCGCCGGAGGCGGCCATACTCACGGGTAGAGGTTTTTCGAAAAGACGGTAGCGGATGACGCAGCGGCGGTCCTAAGGTGCGCCACCAATCTGAACCACTTGATACAGCTTAGATGACCGAGACCGCCGTCCCCGACGCCCCCGCCTCGACCGCCCGCTATGCGGCGCGGCGTGAGGCCATACTGGCGGCCGCGACCGGCATTCTGAACAGGCAGGGCGTGAAGGGCATGACCCTGGCCGGAGTGGCGGCCGAAGTCGGGCTGATCACCACCTCGGTGACCTACTATTTCCGCCGCAAGGAAGACCTGGCGGCGGCCTGCTTCCTGCGCGGGATTGAGGCCTTCGAAGACCTGGTCACTCGCTCCGCCGAGGCGCCCGACGCTCGCGGCCGGCTGGACCGCTTCCTGGAGCTGTTCTTCGAGC
>JANPKF010000547.1:0-7191 GCA_031425895.1 Caulobacteraceae bacterium
CCTGCGCTTCCTTGACGCCCTGCGCGGCGACGCTCTGGTCCAGAAGATCGCCGCCTGGGAGATCGCCGACCCCTCCTCCCTCGTCGCTCGCCTGACCCAGGCCCGCGGCGTGGCCATGGCCCGCTGGATGGCCCGAACCCGCGGCGACCTCACCCCGCCCGAGGGCGTCGATGCCCCCGCCTTCAACATGTTCCTGATCGCCGGCGTGCAGCAGCTGGTCCTGGCCGGGGCCGCCGCCGGCCAGTTCTCGGGCGTCTCCCTGACCACAGAGGCCGACTGGGACCGGGTCCGCGCCGCCGCCCGACGGATCATCGCCGCCGTCTACGGCGCCTGACGCCGTCATCCCGCTGCCTTCAGCGGTCTCGACGACGGGGCGAAGCTAAGGCCTGCGCTCGACCGTCAGTTCGGTCGTCCACAGTCCGTCCGACAGGCGTTGGTGGCATTCGCGGACCGTGACCTCGCCGTCGAAGGGTCCGCCGAAACCCTGCAGAAGAACCGTGCGGCCGGGGCGAGGCAGGGCGCTGCCCTGGAAGCTGACCCGCCCCTGAAGCCCAGCTTCCAGCGCCAGATCGGCCGCCATGACGGAATCTCCCCAGGCCAGGGAAAGCACCGGCCCGCCGCCCGTCCCCGGGTCGTCCGACGCCGCGCCAAGCGCGTCGATGATCAGCAGGGCCGGAGCGTTGATGTCGCTCCGCAGCGTCCGGCGGTGAATCGCACCGGCGAAGATCGGGGTGAGCGCCGACCCGTAGCCAAGGGACAGGGTCACCGTCACGCCGGCCGACAGGTCGCTGCCGTCCCCGGTCGGGAACGGTGAGCCGGGCTGGCCGGCTGCCAGGGTCAGCCGGGCCCGCGGCGGCTGGCCAAAACCCTGCCAGACCTCCAGATCGACGATGATGCAGCGCGGATCGATCAGGTGGCCCGCCAGCCTGACCTCAAAGGCCGCGACGTCGCTCGCCACATCGGTGGGGGACGGCGGCGCCTCGGGCGCGTTGCTGTCACTGTTTTCCAAAGGCGTGCTCCTTCTCCCGGCCCCTCCCGGGCCTCGCTGAATGCTATTCAGGCACAGATTGCCGGCCGCGCACACCGCCCCTGGAGTTGCAGCGGTGGCTCTGGACAGCGCCGACACCCTTTACCGCCTGAAATCATGGACATTCACCGCTCACGGAGGCATTTTCTCCCCGCCTCCCCGGCCGAACCGCTAGTTTAGAGAAAAATCATGCCCGCCTATCGCTCGCGCACCTCCACGCATGGCCGCAACATGGCCGGCGCACGTGGGCTCTGGCGCGCCACCGGCATGAAGGACGCCGACTTCGGCAAGCCGATCATCGCCGTGGTCAACAGCTTCACCCAGTTCGTGCCGGGCCACGTCCACCTGAAAGACCTCGGCCAGCTGGTCGCCCGCGAGATCGAACGGGCCGGCGGCGTGGCCAAGGAGTTCAACACCATCGCCGTCGATGACGGCATCGCCATGGGTCACGACGGCATGCTCTACAGCCTGCCCTCGCGCGAGCTGATCGCCGACGCCACCGAATACATGGTCAACGCCCACTGCGCCGACGCCATGGTCTGCATCTCCAACTGCGACAAGATCACCCCCGGCATGCTGATGGCCTCGCTGCGGGTCAATATCCCGACGGTCTTCGTGAGCGGCGGCCCGATGGAGGCCGGCAAGGTCATTCTCAAGGGCAAGGAAGTCGCCCTCGACCTGGTCGACGCCATGGTCGCCGCCGCCGACGACTCGGTCAGCGACGAGGATGTCGCCACCATCGAACGCTCCGCCTGCCCGACCTGCGGCAGTTGCTCGGGCATGTTCACCGCCAACTCGATGAACTGCCTGACCGAGGCGCTCGGCCTCTCCCTGCCCGGCAACGGCTCGGTCCTGGCCACCCATTCGGACCGCGAACGCCTGTTCCTCGAGGCCGGCCACCTGATCGTCGACATCACCCGCCGCTACTACGAGCAGAATGACGAGAGCGTCCTGCCGCGCAACGTCGCCAGCTTCCGCGCCTTCGAGAACGCCATGAGCCTGGACATCGCCATGGGCGGCTCGACCAACACCGTGCTGCACCTGCTGGCCGCGGCCTACGAGGGCGGCGTCGACTTCACCATGGCCGACATCGACCGGCTGTCGCGCAAGGTCCCCTGCCTCTCCAAGGTCGCCCCCGCCAAGTCCGACGTCCACATGGAAGACGTCCACCGGGCCGGCGGCGTCATGGCCCTCCTCGGCCAGCTCGAGAAGGCCGGCCTGCTGCACACCGACCTGCCGACCGTCCACAGCCCCAGCATGGGCGCCGCTCTCGAGCGCTGGGATATCTCCCGCACCGATAGCGAGACCGTCCGCACCTTCTTCAAGGCCGCGCCCGGCGGCGTGCCGACCCAGACCGCCTTCAGCCAGTCCCGCCGCTGGAAAGAGCTCGACCTCGACCGTGAGACGGGCGTGATCCGCAGCGCCGAACACGCTTTCAGCCAGGACGGCGGCCTGGCCGTGCTCAGCGGCAACCTGGCCATCAACGGCTGCATCGTGAAGACCGCCGGCGTCGACGAAAGCATCCTGACCTTCTCTGGCCCGGCCCGCGTCTTCGAAAGTCAGGACGCCTCGGTCAGCGCCATCCTGACCGGCAAGATCAAGCCCGGCGACGTGCTGGTCATCCGTTACGAAGGCCCCAAGGGCGGCCCCGGCATGCAGGAGATGCTGTATCCGACCAGCTACCTGAAATCGAAGGGCCTCGGCAAAGCCTGCGCCCTGATCACCGACGGCCGCTTCTCGGGCGGAACCTCGGGCCTGTCGATCGGCCACGTCTCGCCGGAAGCGGCCGAGGGCGGCCTCATCGGCCTGGTCGAGGAAGGCGACATTATCGACATCGACATTCCGAACCGCGGCATCAGCCTGCGGGTCGAGGAAGCCGTCCTCACCGAACGCCGCGCCGCCATGGACGCCAGGGGCTGGAAGCCGGCCGAGACGCGCCAGCGCAAGGTCTCCACCGCCCTGCGCGCCTACGCCGCCTTCACCACCAGCGCCGCCAAGGGCGCGGTGCGGGTGGTGCCGTAGGGCTCATCTATCTCCCAAGCCGCCATCCGGCGCAGTTCGACGGCTTGCCAGCCCGCCCGATCCGTCGTCACCTGTTCGTCCGCGATCAGCAGACTTAGGACCGGCGATGAAACCCCTCTGGCTTGCCCTCACCGTTGCGGCCCTCGCCGTCTCCGCCCCGGCCGGGGCGCAGGACCCTGCTGTCGCCGCGAAGGTCGAGGCTCTCGGCCGCATCAACGCCGCCAACACCCCCAGCCTCTCCCCCGACGGCCGCTACATGGCCTACCTCAGCAACGAGACAGGCAGCCCGCAGGTCTGGATCCGCGACCTGACGGGCGTCGCCCCGCTTCGCCAGCTGACCGCCCTGCCCGACCCGGTCAGCAATGTGCAGTGGTCGCCGACCGGCGAGTGGCTGGCCTATGTGGTCGCGCCCGGCGGCGGGCTTAACACCCAGGTGTGGCTGATCAAGGTCGACGGTTCCGGCGCCCGGCGCGTCACCCCCGGCGGCAAGGACAACAACGCCCTCAACGTCTGGACCCGCGACGGCAAGGCCCTGCTGATCGACACCAACAAGGACAACCCGGCCGCCCGTGACGCCGGTATCCTCGATGTCGCCGCCGGCCAGTGGCGGATGTTGACCAGCGGCCAGGGTCTCAACAGTTTCGCCGACGAGCGGGGCGACCGCATCGTCCTCAACCGGCTGATGGGGCGGGGCGACAACAACCTCTATCTGGTCGATCTGAAGACCGGCAAGGAGACCCTGCTGACCCCGCACGAGGGCAAGGCCCAGACGGGCTGGGGCGAACTGTCCGTGGACGGCAAGGCCGTCTACGTCGGCTCCAACGTCGGCCGCGACCGCGCCGCCTTCGGGGTCATCACCCTGGGTCCCGACGGCGCCCCCTCGCCGATCAAATACCTCGCCAGCCGTGACGACGCCGTCGCCGACGGGGCCGTGCTCAGCGATGACGGCAGCGTCGCCGCCCTGATGTGGAACGCGGGTGGCCGCAGCGAACTGGCCTGGCTCGACACCGCCAGCGGCAAGGTCCGTCCCGGTCCTGCCCTGCCCATCGACATCGGCGGTCCGGCCGAGTTCACCCCCGACGGCAAGTCGCTGATTCTCGTCGGCGGCGCCGCCAATCGCACCGGCGACATCTACCGTGTCGATGTCGCCACCGGCGCCGTCACCCGCCTGACGACAAGCCGCCACGACGGCGTCGACCTCGCCGCCCTCGTTCGCCCCGAACTGATCGAATACCAGGCCGACGACGGGGTAAAGCTGTCCGGCTGGCTCTACCGCCCGGCCGGCGCCAGGGGTCCCCTGCCGCTGGTCTTCAACTATCACGGCGGCCCTGAGGGTCAGGCCCGCCCGTCGATGAGCCCCGACGCCCAGGCCCTGGTCGCCAACGGCATCGCCGTCTTCGCCCCCAACGTCCGTGGCTCCTCCGGCTTCGGCAAGGCCTTCATGGCCATGGACGACGGCGCCAGGCGCGTCGATGGCGTGCGCGACATCAAGGCCACCACCGACGCCCTCGTCTCACGGGGCATCGCCGATCCCAAACGGCTGGGCATCATGGGCGGCAGCTATGGCGGCTACATGGTAATGGCCGGCGTCACCGAGTATCCGGACATGTTCGCCGCCGGCGCCAACCTGTTCGGGGTGGTGAATTTCGAGAGCTTCTTCCGCGAGACCGAGCCGTGGATGGCCGCCATCTCGACCACCGAATACGGCGACCCGGCGACCGAGATGGACATGCTCCGGCGCCTGTCGCCGATCCACAAGCTGGACCGCATCAAGACCCCGCTGTTCGTCCTGCACGGCGCCAACGACACCAACGTGCCGGTCGTCGAGGCCGAACAGATCGTCAGCTCCCTGACGGCCCGGGGCGTGCCGGTCAAATACACCCTGTTCCCCGACGAGGGTCACGGCTGGCGCAAGACCCCCAACCGCATCCGCTCGACCACCGAGATCGTCGCCTTCTTCGTCGAGCACCTGAAGCCATAGCAACAGATTCAGGTGACGACGGGCATCCCCTCCAGCAGCTTGTCCAGCGTGATCGGATAGTCCCGCACCCGCACGCCGTTGGCGTTGTAGACGGCGTTGGCGATCGCCGCCCCGACGCCGCAGATCCCCAGCTCCCCGACCCCCTTGGCCTTCATTGGCGAGGAGATCGGATCGACCTCGTCCAGGAAAACGACGTCCTGGTGCGGGATGTCGGCGTGGACCGGAACCTCGTAGCCGGCGAGGTCGTGATTGACGAAGAAGCCCCGCCGCTTGTCGACGACCAACTCCTCCATCAGCGCCGCGCCTGCCCCCATGGTCATGGCCCCGATCACCTGACTACGGGCTGATGTCGGGTTCAGGATCCGCCCGGCGGCGCAGACGGCCAGCATCCGGCGAACGCGGACCTCGGCCGTGAAGGCGTCAACGCCGACCTCGACGAAATGGCCGCCGAAGGTCGACTGCTGGTACTTCTTGTCCAGGTCTCCGAACTCGATGAAGTCCTCGGCGACCAGCTCGCCATCCCTGGCCGCATCGGAGAGGCTGTGGCTGCGGTTGCCGGCCTTGACCCGGCCGTCCGCGAACTCGGCCGCCGCCGGGTCCTGACCCAGCTTGCCGGCCACCACGTCGCGCATCTTCATGCAGGCCGCGTAGACGCCGGCGGTCGAGCTGTTGGCGCCCCACTGCCCGCCTGAGCCCGCCGAGACCGGGAAGGCGGAATCGCCCAACCGCACAACCACGGACCTCAACGGCACACCCATGGTCTCGGCGGCGGTCTGGGCGATGATGGTGTAGCTACCGGTGCCGATGTCGGTCATGTCGGTCTCGACCACGACCACACCGTCCTTCTGCAGTCGCACCCTCGCGCCCGACTTCATGGTCATATTGTTGCGGAACGCCGCAGCCACGCCCATGCCGACCAGCCAGCGACCCTCGCGCCGCTTGCCTGGCGAACCGCGGCGCGCCCAGCCGAACCGTTCGGAGCCCTGACGCAGGCATTCGACCAGCTGGCGTTGCGAGAACGGCCGCTCCGGCTTGGCCGGGTCGACCTGGGTGTCGTTGCGGATGCGAAACTCTACGGGGTCGAGGCCCAGTTTCTCGGCCATCTCGTCGATCGCGATCTCGAGCGCCATCAGCCCCGGCGCCTCGCCCGGCGCCCGCATGGCGTTGCCTTCCGGCAGGTCGAGCACGGCCAGCTTCGTCGCTGTCAGCCGGTTGGCGCCGGCGTACAGCAGCTTGGTCTGCTCCGCGGCGGTCTCGGGATCGCCGTCCGGCAGGTTGCCGGACCAGGTTTCATGGCCGATGGCCGTGATCTTGCCGGCTTTTGTCGCGCCGATACGGATGCGCTGGATGGTGGCCGGCCGATGGGTGGTGTTGTTGGCGATCAGCGGCCGCTGCAAGGCCACCTTGACCGGACGTCCGGCCGCTTTCGCGCCCAGCGCGGCCATCAGGGCGTCGGCCCGCAGGAACAGCTTGCCGCCGAACCCGCCGCCGATGAACGGCGACACCAGCCGCACCTTCACCTTCGGGAGGCCAAGCGTCGTAGCCAGGTCCTCCCGGCCCCAGTCGATCATCTGGTTGCTGGTCCAGACGGTCAGCGCCCCGTCCTGCCAGGCGGCGGTGGTGGCGTGTGGCTCCATCATCGCGTGGCTCTGATCGGGGGTGGTGTATTCCGCGTCGAAGGTGACCTCGGCCGCCTTGAACGCCGCTTCGAACTCACCGACACGGCTGTCGGGCGGATCCTTGACCCCCTCGGCAGACCCCTTCGCCTCAGCCAGGTCGAAGACGCCCTTGGCAGGCGCGTAGTCGACCCGCAATAGGCCCGCAGCAGCCCTGGCCTGCTCGAAGCTCTCGGCCACGACCACGGCGACGGCCTGGTGGTAGTGCTCCACCTCCGGCCCGGCCAGCAGCTTGGCGGTGTTCTTGTCGCCCTTGCCCAGCTTGCCGGCGTTCTGATGCGTCACCACCGCCAGCACGCCTGGCGCCGCCCGAGCGCGGGTCGCGTCGATCGCGGTGATCCGGCCCTTGGCGATGGTGGCGCCGACGACATGGCCATAGGCCGCGTCCGGCGCCCGGTCGTGGCGCTCATAGGCATAGGCCGCCGTCCCGGTAGTTTTCTGAGGCCCATCGATGCGCGGCGTCGGCTTGCCGATGTGCTTCAGTT
>JANPKF010000548.1:0-3860 GCA_031425895.1 Caulobacteraceae bacterium
GCGGCGGCCGGGCTCGACCGCAAGGAACACCCGGAGAGGTTATAAAACATCGATCCGACAAAGTCCCGCCGGAACAGACCCTGGCTGTCGGAAAGGGCCGTTCCGCTCCTCAAAACAAGGCGTTCGTCATGCCGCCGTCGACCACCAGGCTCTGGCCGACGACATAGCCGGCGAAGTCGCCGCACAACATGGCGACCACCTTGCCGACCTCGTCCGCCGTGCCCACGCGGCGGGCGGCGATGCGCATCTGCTTGGCGAACAGGGCCTCGGCCCCGGCCCGGTCCAGCCCGTTCTTCTCGGCCAGGGCGGACAGGGTGCGCTCCAGCCCGTCGGTCGCCACCATGCCAGGCAGCAGGCAGTTGATGGCCACATTGTCCCGCGCCAGCCGCCGCCCGACCGCCGCGCAATAGTTGACCAGCGCCGAGCGCGCCGGGCCCGACAACAGCCGCGTCTCGCTGGGATACTTCGCCGCCACCGTGGCGATGGCGACCACCCGGCCCCAGCGTCGCGCCGCCATGCCCTCGCTGAAATGCCGGATCAGCTCCACCGGCCCCACCAGGCCGCTGGTCACCGAGCCCAGCCAGTCGGCTTCGGTGATGGCCCGGAAGTCCTCCACCGCCGCCGGCGGCGAGACGCTGATCACCAGGATGTCGGCCGCCGGGCAGGCAGCCGCCAGTCTTGCCCGGCCCTCTGGCGTCGAATGGTCGGCCACCACGGGAGTCACTTTGGCCCCGGTGGCCGCGGCGATCTCGGCCGCCGCCGCCAGCAACCGCGCCTCGCCGCGCGCCGACAGGACGATATCCGCCCCCTCCCCGGCCAGCGTCAGGGCGGCGGCCTTGCCCATGCCGGCGCTGCCGCCGGCGATAAGGGCGGTGCGGCCCCTGATGCCTAGGTCCATGTCGATTTTCCCTGGGAGACGCGGCGGTCCCGACTGGTCGAAGCGGCAACCCATATACCGCGCCGATGCAGCCCACAAAAACTCCGAGCAACCGCTCGAGCCGTGGGCTCACGGAGCGCCGACGCCGGGCGGCAGGCCGTCTTGGGGCTGCGGGTCGCAACTGCAGAGGGCCGTCCTGCGCCCCCCCGGAACAAATTCCCGCCCCAATCGCTCCCACCTCCACAGGTTAGCGATCGTCGCCGACCTTCGGAGACCCTGCATGTCCATTCTCGCCTGGATCGTCCTCGGCATCGTCGCCGGCTTTATCGCCAGCAAGCTCATCAACAAGTCCGGCAGCGGCCTGGTCATTGACCTGGTGCTGGGCGTGGTCGGCGCCGTGGTTGGCGGCTGGCTGTTCAACCAGTTCGGCAGCGCCGGGGTGACCGGCTTCAATCTCTACAGCCTGTTCGTCGCCGTGATCGGCGCGGTGGTGGTGCTCCTCATCTACCACCTGGTGTTCCGTCGCAGCCGCATCTGACGCGGCGGGCTCTGGTCACAGAGAAAAGGCTCCCCGGCATCTCTGCCGGGGAGCCTTTTTCGTTCCGCCCGGGGGTTCGGGGGGCGAGTCGGGGCGGAACGACTGGTCTGAACCAGCACTCTCAAACGCGCCGCGAAGGGGATGGTTCGGTCTACCGGCGGGATCGTTGGGGTTATGGGTCGATTGTGGGCAGCCGGTTCGTATGGGGGTCAGGCTTGTCACGTGATGTTCCGCTCATCCCGGCGAATGCCGGGACCCATTTCGTAGGGCGCGGGCTTTTGGGACTAGCCTTCGGGACGAGTTGGCAAAGCCGCGAGGAACGCCTCAACATGACCTGGCGAGCCTATCCCGCAGGTCTGCCAATAGAGGTCGCGCCAGTTGGGATTTTCCTCCTGGATCGCGAGGATTTTCCAGGAACGGCGCCATTCCTTCATTCGCCGTTCGCAGCGAAAGGCGGCCTCGCGGGTGTCGAAGGTGCGGAACCAGACGAGTTGGTCGCAGCCGTATTTGGCGGTGAAGCCGTCGAAGGTCTTGGCTTTGTGCTGGCCTATGCGCGTGGTGAGGCTGTCGGTGCTGCCGATGTAGAGCGTGCCGAGCTGTCCGCTGGCTACGATGTGGCAGTAGAAGGCCATGGGTTGAGGATGGCAGATTTAGAACAAATAGGCAGCATCTCGCCCTACGAAATGGGTCCCGGCATTGACGCTTCGCGCCGCCCTTCGGGTCGCCGGGATGAGCGGAGTGGGGCGGGAGGGCTTGGAGGCAGATTGACCCTTCAGACCGGCTCCATCCCGAAGCCGGCCTCGTCGAACACCTCCAGCCCATCCGGCATCGGCGGCGGCGGGTCTCCCGCCATCCGGGCCAGCAGGTAGCCGACGGCCAGGACCATGTCGGCGGCGTCATAGGGCTTGGGCAGGGAGCCGACAGCCACCGTCCTCGCCGAGCGGGCGCGGCTGGTCTGGCCGCTGATCAACAGGACGGGGATGCCCAGAGCCTTCAGATGCTCGGCCAGTTCGATGCCGTCGTCGCGGCCCGCCAGGCGGATATTGACCAGGGCCAGGTCCGGCTTGCGCTCCCGGGCGACCGCCAGGGCCTCGGCGTGGCGTTCGGTCAGGTCGAGCACGTCGTAGCCGGTCTCGAGCAGCTCGTCGCGCAGGATCATGGCGACCAGGGCTTCGTCCTCGACGATCATCAGGGTCTTGCCGAGCTTGCCGGGCTTTGGCGTCTGGGGTTGGGGTGCGGTCATGATCGTTCCTCTGTGCGCCGAAGCCCGGCGCCGTCATCCGGCGCCGGCACGGGTTCGTCGTGAACCAGGGCGACGGAGGTGTGCTGGATGGAGACCTGGGTCCCGGGATGCAGGGGCGATGTTTCAACCACCGCCCCCAGCTGCCCGGCGAGCGCCTGGACGATGCTGGCGCCCATGCCAGTGCGGACCGGGGCGACGGACGGCATGCCGACGCCGTTGTCGCGTACGCAGAGCACCCAGTTGGGGCCGTGGAAATTGTAGTCGACCTCGATGCGGCCCGACCGCTCGTCCGGAAAGGCGTGCTTCAGGGCGTTGATCACCAGTTCGGTGATGATCAGCCCGAGGCTGACCGAAACGCGGGCCTCGACGATGCCATGGCCGCCCTCGACCGTCAGGCTGATCCGCTCCGGATCAGCGATCATCGAGGCGGCGATGCTGCGGCAGAGACTGAGGAAATAGGCCTGGACGTCGACGGCGCCGCTTTCGGAGGTGGACAGCAGACGCTCCAGGGCGGCCACCGCCATCACCCGCCCGTGGGCGTCCCTGAGGTTGCTGCGGGTTTCCTCGGAACTGGTCTTGCGGGCGTTCTGTAGCAGAACGCTGGCGATGATCTGCAGGCTGTTGGCGACCCGGTGGCGGACCTCGCGCAGCAGGACACTGTTTTCCTGCAGCAGAGCTTCCTGGCGGGCGGCGTCGGCCATGGCGTCGGTGACATCGGTCACCCCGATCAGGATGCGGGTCTGTTCGAGATCGAGGTAGACCAGACGGCGGGCCTGGATGATCAGATTGCGGACCGGCTGGCGGGGTCGTTTCAGGTCGATGTCGCGGGCCTCGGCCGCCCCCTGGCCACCCACGGCGGCGTCCACCGCCAGGCGCAGGGCCGGACTGTCCCACTCACCGGCGTCGAGGTCATAAAGCGGACGGCCGACCACCTCGGCCGGGGCCAGGCCGAAGACGTCGCAGAAGGACAGGCTGGCGGCGACGACGACCAGCCGACCGTCCAGCAGCAGCAGCGGGGCCGGCGAAGCCGTGACCACCGCCAGAGTCAGGCTGAAGGCGATGTCCTCAAGGCTGTGAACGCGATCCGACATGACAGGCCTTCGGTAGAACCGGAGGCTCGCGGGGCGAAAGCCGATGGCCGGGGACGCCGCGAGGGGCCAGGCAGGGTCGAAGGGAAGATGGACTGTCGCGTGACATCTCAA
>JANPKF010000549.1:0-2326 GCA_031425895.1 Caulobacteraceae bacterium
GGTTCGAAAGCGTGCAGGCCTACTATTCCATCGCCGGTCGCGACCTGGAGCGTGACATCGTGCCCATGCTTGAGGACCAGCAGATGGGGCTGATGGTCTGGTCGCCGCTGGCCGGCGGTCTGCTGTCGGGCAAATTCGGTCCTGACAGCGAGGCCCCGGAGGGCGCCCGCCGCGCCTCCTTCGACTTCCCGCCGGTCAACCGCGACAGGGCTTGGCCCTGCGTGGCGGCCATGCGCGAGATTGCGGAGGCGCGGGGTGTGTCGGTGGCCCGGATCGCGCTGGCCTATGTGCTGTCCAGGCCTTTCGTCACCACCGTGATCATCGGGGCCAAGACCAACGAGCAGCTGGACGACAATCTGGCCGCGGCCGAGATCGAATTGACCGCCGACGAACTGAAGGTCCTGGACGAGGTGTCGGCACTGCCGCCGGAATACCCGGGCTGGATGCTTGCCCGTCAGGGGCCCAACCGCGCCCCCAAGCCGTTCAAGCCCCACACTTAGCCGAGACTAGTTCAACGTCACGTCCGTGCGCCCGCCGAGATCGGGCGTGCGGCCGGTGGCGTTGGCCCTGGCCACTTCCCACAGATACCTCACCGGGCCGGCGTCGCTGATCCAGACGCGGGCCTCGTGGCATTTGACACGCAGCAGCCGCAGGTCCTGATCGTCCTTGCCCTCAGGGTACCAGGCGGCGACCATCGGGCTCCACCACCTGGCGATCTTGTCGCGGTCCATCTCGACGGTCATCTCTCCGTCGACGCAGGCCTGGAAGTCGCCGTTGCCGGCCTGGACGATGAACATCACCTGGCGCGCGCCATGGCTGGCGTCGCGGGCGAGGTCAGTTTCCGCCCGGGTGAAGAACCAGATCTCGCCGTCGGCGGGCACGGTGAAGGCGGTCATCGGCTGGAAATGCTGCGGGTCGCTGTCGACGATGGCCACCATGCCTGTGCGGGCCCTGTCGATCTCGTCCCAGAGGCGCTCTTCAACGGCGGCTTGATCATTCGTGTCAGTCGACATGGAAATTCCTGCGAAGTGTCGCAGGAGAATGCCGGTGGCCGGTCAGATGTTCCCGAAGACCATCATTCCTTTGGGGCGGGCAGGGCGACCTGCTGGTCGACCAGGATCGACCAGGTCCTGCCGCTGAGCACCCAGACCCGCAGGTAGTGGCCGCGTCGCGGCTTGCCGCCTTCAGTCCAGCGGTTTTCGCCCCAGCTGTAGGCGAAGTCGCCACTCTTCGACATCGCGCCGCCCAGCCAGGTGGTCTCGAGATGGGCCGGGTCTGACTTCAGCAAGGTGCGGATCTCGTCGGTCGTGGTGGCGGGCGCCTGGCCGGCGCGGATCACCCGCCCTGACCGGTGCAGCCGGCCGCGGAGGGTGGCGGCGGCGTCGCGGGACAGGCCGTCGGCCAGCACCGCCTCCAGCCCGGCGGGGGTGGCCTTGCCGGCCTCGTCGGCGGCGGGCACGAACAGGCGCGGACCGGTCGGAGGACCGCCATAGAGGTTGGGCGTTCCCGGCGTGCCGCGGTCGAGCGCGAACTTCCAGGTCCCGTCGGCCTGCCTGGCCCAGACGGTGAGGTAGTAGCCGGGATCGACCTCGCTCTTGACCGTCCACTGTGACGGCCCGGACGCGAAGGCCAGGTCGCCGGCCGCCGAGACGGCCACGAAGTCCGGCCGCCATTCAATCAGACCGGGCCAGTCGGCGCCGGCCAGGTAGTCGGTCGCCACCATGGGTTCGGGCAAGAACATGATCACGCCCGGGGCGGCGTACTCGCGGAATGCGGGGATGTTGCCGATCTCGACCGCCCGCTTTGCAAAGGCGGCCTCGGCGGCGATGACGCCGTCGATATTGGCCCGTTGCTCCGGCGTCGGGTCAGCGGCGAGGGCGCCATGGGTCAGCAGAAGACCGGCGGCGAGGACCGCCAGGCCGGTCCTGATCATCGTTCCGCCGGTCATGGCTCTGCCCGTTCCTTCATCTAGCGCGGACTCGCGAAGGCGCTGCTCATCCAGCCGCGGTTGCCGTTCTCGTCGTCGACTTCCATCCAGACCCCGTTGCGGGCCCCGGTCGGGTAGACCAGCGTGCCCTGCTTCAGCGTGTAGAGGATCGGGGCGGTCGGGGCAGGGGCCTTGCGCAGCTTGACCTCGGCGGTGGTCACCTGGGCGACGGGGCCGGCGTTGTACTTGGCCTCCTCGCCCGACTGCACGCCGCCGGCCTGGATGTGGTCGACCAGATCGACGAAGGCGTTGAAGTAGGCGGCGCTGATGATCTTGCCGATATCGGTGTCGGAGTAGCCGCCGCCGACCGCGCCGATCAGGGCGCCCAGGCCGACTCCG
>JANPKF010000550.1:0-12402 GCA_031425895.1 Caulobacteraceae bacterium
GCCGTAGCCGTACTGGGTGCGGAAGACCGGCAGGCCGGTCAGCTCCTGGGCGATGGAGATCTGCATGTGATGGCCGGGCCAGCCCTCGTGGTAGGCGGTCCCCTCGATCTCGTAGAGCGGCGTGGCCCGGACGTCCGACAGGTGGACGTAGAAGACGCCCGGCCGTGAGCCGTCGAGGGAGCCGCTGTTGTAGTGGGCGGCGCCGCCCGGCTCTTCGCGATAGGGCTCGACCCGTTTGACCACCAGCGGTGAGCGCGGCAGGCGGCCGAACTGCTCGGGCAGCCGGGCCTTCATGGTGGCCAGGTAGTCATCGGCCAGCTTCAGGTAGCGAGCCCGGCCGGCGTCGTCGGGGGTGACGTAGAAGCGGTCATCGGTCTTCAGGTAGGCGAAGAAATCCTCGAGCTTGCCGGCGAAGCCGATCTTGCCCTTGAGGGTTTCCATCTCGGCGCGGATGCGGGCCACCTCGGCCAGGCCCAGCTCGTGGATCTGGTCGGCGGTCATGTCGGTCGTCGTCTGCAGGCGCAGCATGGCGTTGTAGTAGGCCGCCCCGTCGGGGAGCGAGCCGGCGCCCCTGGGGTCGGCGGCCGACTGTTCCCGATCGGCGGTGAGCCAGGCGGCGAGACGGTCGTAAGCCGGTTTCATCGAGCCGGTCATGGCGCCCGCGACGGCCTGGGTCAGCGTGGCCTCGCCGGCCCCGTCGATGACGCCCCTGGCCTTGAGCGCCGCGAACTTCGCCCTGGCGTCGGCGAACAGGGCGCAGTCGGGGCCGGTGTCGAACGGCGCGCCGGTGGTGACGCGGCGAACATCGAGGCTGGCCTGCTCATAGGAAAAGCGCGGCATGCGCACGCCCCTGGCGGCGGCGCGCCTGGCCTGGTCCAGCTGAACGTCCAGCACCCCGCCGATGGCGGCGACGCGGGCGACGTAGGCCTCGGCATCCGACGAGGTATCGACCGGATGCATGTTGATCATGAAGTTCGGCAGACCGGTGTGGGCGCCGCCGCGGGCGAAGGTGTAGCCATGGTCCCGCCAGCGCCAGTACTCCTCGGCCCGTTCCAACTCGAGCAGCCACATGTCGTAGGAGGTCCGGGCGTCCTCGCCGAGCTTCGCCGGATCGAACTTTCGCTTCATCGCCTTGACGCTGGCGCGGCGCCAGTCGAGGCGCTTCTTCTGGGCGGCTTCGGAGCGGTCGGTCAGCTGGTCGTAGCGCTGCTTGCGGCCCAGCTGCGACAACTGCTCGGGGTCCATGGCCAGCTCTTCCTCGAAAGCCTTGTCGAGGAAGGTGGTCAGATCAGCATCGAGGCCGGAAGCCTGGCGGGCCATGACGGCGGTGGGAATAAGGGCGGCGACAGTAACGCCGATGCCGAAGTCACGCCGGGAAAGCCGCATCCGAAAGTCGTCCTGCAGAACCAATGCCTGCAGCAACCCTAGGCCCGTTCGCGCCCCGCTGTCAGCAGGGCGCGGCGCCGGTCAGTCTCGTTCGTAGGGACGGTGGGACTCGAACCCACACGCCTTGCGGCTGCGGCTTTTAAGGCCGCTGCGTCTACCATTCCGCCACGTCCCCGCCCGGCCCTGTCTAGAGGAGCGGCGGGGGATGGCAAGCAGGCTACTGCTTGGCGACCATCGGCGGCTTGGTCGCGCCCTGGCCGTAGAGGGTGCTGTCCAGCGTCCGCTGGGCGGCGTCCTCGCGGGCCGACCAGTCGAACGCAGTCAGGCAGACCTTCTTCGGACGGATCGCGCCGAGGACCAGCGTCCTGCGACAGATAATGCGGTCGGCGTCGGGCTTGCCCGGCGCGCCGATCAACACATCGGCCCTTGCGCCGGCGGAAACTCTGGTGGCGCCGGTATCAGCTTTGGCAGGGGCCATGGCCCCGAACATCGCGGTGACCAACGCCGTCACAAGAAGACTCATCACGGCCTCCCTTCACCCTGGATCAGGCGCAGAGTTTAGGCCGAACGCCGGTATCGGTAAAGCCGCGACCCGCGGAGCCGATGCCTCAGCCGCCGGGTTGTTGCCCTCTGAAATCGTCGGCGCTGCCGGCGCTCCGGTTGCCCGGGTCGGTCAGCTTGTCGGCGTCGTCCTTGAGGCGCTGGCGTTGGGCGATGGTCATGCAGACTCTCTGCGGCCGGTTGGAGCCGACAACATGCTCGCGCGTGCAGACGATGCGGTTCGGATCGTCCACCGCCTTCTTCTTGGCCGCGGGGTCGACGAGCGGCGCGCTGGAGCCGGCCTGGGCCAGGGCGGGCGACGCAACGAGGACGAGGGCGGCGGCGATCAACGCGGTGCGCATAGGTACTCACAGGACTGCTTAAAGTGGTGGCGCCCAAATTGGCCGTCAGGCGCCCGCGCTGTCAAGAAACGTAATGTTGCCGATGCCCTCGGCCGTCAGGGCTGCCTCGAGATCGCGCCGCGCCGCCTCGACCTGCGCAAGATCGCGGCCCCGGATGACCAGTTGGCTGCCGTAGCCGGCCGGCGAGAAGAAGGGATAGCTGCCCAGCGACAGGTCTGGGTGAGCCCTGGCCACGGCTTCCAGCGGGGCGGCCATGGCCCCCTCCCCCGTGCCCTCGACGCGCAACGTCTGGGAAATCACCACCGCCCCGACCCGCAGGCGCGGACCCACGTCCTCCAGCATGCCGCGCATGATCGACGGCACCCCGGCCAGGACGAAGACATTGCCGATCTGGAAGCCGGGCGGGCCCTGCACCGGGTTCTTCACCAGGCTGCCGCCCTCGGGCACACGGGCCATGCGTCGCCGGGCCGCGTTCAGCTCACCGCCCCAGCGGGTGCTCATCATCTCGATGATCTCGGGATGTTCGTAGAGGGCGACGCCGAAGGCCTTGGCCACGCAGTCGGCGGTGATGTCGTCGAGTGTCGGGCCGATGCCGCCGGTGGTGATCAGATAGTCGTAGCGCCCGCGCAGGTGATTCACCGCCGCCACGATCTCGGCCTCGTCGTCGGCCACGACCCGCGCCTCGGCCAGGTCCACGCCGTACTGGGCGATGTAGCGGGCGATTGAATTGAGGTTGGTGTCCTGGGTCCGACCCGAGAGAATTTCGTCTCCGATGATGAGGACCGCCGCCGTCACCCGTTCCTGGCTCGCCATAGAGGCCGTCCTTCCCTACATCGCTGATCCCGTCGATCTAGAGCGCCCATGCACCTGCCTCAACCCTTAAGCCGCGGCCGATTGGTCAGCCGCTACAAACGCTTCTTCGCCGACGTCATTCTCCATGACGGCCGGGCGGTGACGGCGCACGTCCCGAACCCGGGCGCCATGCTGGGCCTGAAGGACGAAGGCATGGGAGTCTGGCTGTCGTGGAGCGGCGATCCAAAGCGCAAGCTGCCCTGGACCCTGCAGCTGGTAGAGGCGGACGGCGGGCTGGTCGGGGTCAACACCATGAACCCCAACCGGCTGGTCGCCGAGGCGCTGGCCAAGGGCGCGATCCCGGAGCTGGCCGGCTACAGCGTGCGGCCTGAGGTGAAGTACGGCGAGGCCAGCCGCATCGACTTCCTGCTGACCGACCCGGAGCGACCGGCCTGCTGGCTGGAGGTCAAGAACTGCCACTACCGGCGCGAGGGGACGCTGGCCGAGTTCCCCGACTGCGTGGCGGCCCGCAGCGCCAGGCACCTGCGTGAGCTTGAGGCCATGGTCGCCAAGGGAGACCGGGCGGTGGTGCTGTTCGTTGTCCAGCGCACCGATTGCGACGCCTTCAGCGCCTGCCATGACCTGGACCCGGTGTTCGCCGCGGCTCTGGACCATGCCGCCGACGCAGGGGTGGAGGTGCTGGTCTATGCCTGCGCCATGGGGACCGACGCCGTCGAGATCGACCACCGGATCGCCTGGCGGCGCTGACACCCTCGCCCGGCTCTCGATCATCGGTTAGGCTCGCCGCTAACGACGCCGCCTCGGGGGGAGAATGGCCAGTTACCGCGAGCGCCTGACGGCCGATCTGGACCGGTGGATCGCCTCCGGCCTGACCCCTCCCGAGAATCGCCAGGCGATGCTGGACATGGCCGTCGAGCCGCGGCGGCTGGACGCGGCGACGGCGCTGGCGCTGGTCGGGGTGGTGTTCATCGGTGCGGCGGTGATCGCCTTCGTGGCCGCCAACTGGGACGGAATTCCACGCATTGGCCGGTTCGCTATCCTGATTGCCGCCTTCCTGGGCGCGGCCGGGGCCGGGGCCTGGGCCGGCTCCAGGGGGCGGCCCAACGCCGCCAATGGACTGCTGACCCTGGCTGCGGCGTTGTTCGCCGCCTCCATCGGCCTGACCGGCCAGATCTTTGATATCGCCGGCGATCCAAAGACCGCCCTGCTCGGCGCGGCCGCCGGTGCGGTGCTGCTGGCTCTGGTCGGGCGGTCCAGCGGCGCTTTGATCGCCGCCCTGCTCTTCGTCGGCATGGCCGATTTCATGGCCCCCCAGAGCTACTGGCTGGCGCCCGCGGCTGTCGTCGGGGTCGCAGTGGCCTGGCTGTGGCGCTCGGTTCCGGCCGCGCACGCAGCCGGGCTGGCGTTCGCCGTTGGAGTCTGGCTGGCCGCCGACCGCCTGACACCGGACGGCATCAACCAGGCCGTGCCCGGCCTGGCGGCCAGCGTCGTACTGGCCGCTGCCGCCTTCGCCGCCAGCACCCGGCGGGATGACGGCCGGCAGGAGGCGACCATCTTTTACGGCTGGTGGGTGTGGGCAGCGCTGGCCGCCTTCGCGGGTGTCGCGGTCTGGAATGCAGGCGACACCGTCAAGGTCATCCACCGCATCGCCTGGTTGCTGATCAGTGGGGCGGTGCTGGCGCTGGGCCGCCACGACCGGCATGCCCTGGTTACGGCGGCCGGGGTCGTGTCGCTTATGGCGGCGGTGGCTGCGGTGCTCTTCGATCTTGGGCTGGACCTGGTCTACGCGGCCATGGTGTTCGGGGCCGCGGCCGTGCTGGTGCTCGGCGCCGGCTGGTTGCTTCGCCGGAGGAGCACGCCATGAGCCGCCTTCGCCCCTGGCTGATCGTCGGCGCGGCCGTGCTGATGGCCGGCGCCCTGGTCTGGCTGATCCTCTCCGAGCACCGCGCCCGGGCGGAGGGGACGCAAGTGGCCCTGACGCTGGAGGGCGTGGACCCGCGCAGCTTGCTCAGCGGGCACTACGTGCAGCTTGAGATGCGGGATACGCTGCCGACCGGCGTCATATGTCCGAAGAATCTTGATCCACCTGCCAGCGGCCCAGGACGCTGGGTGGCCCTGAAAAGCGAGAACGGGCGGGGCCGTGTGGTCGGGGCGGCCGACAGCCGCGACGCCGCAAGGCGCCTGGCGCCGATTGCCGTGCGCGGAACGGCCCGCTGCTTCGACCTCGACGGCGACCGGGCCGTCGTGTCCCTGGACATCGGGCTTGATCGCTTCCACGCCTCACAGAAAGAGGCAGAGGCAATCGAGGCGGCGCTGCGCGCTTCACGCTCCGAAACGCCGACCGCCTTCGCCCTGGTCTCGGTCGGCCGCGATGGCCGGGCGAGATTGCTCGGCATCGAGGTCGAGGGCCGTCGTATCCTGCTGGACTGGTTCGCGCCGGCCCGCTGACGGTTTTCACCGAACGCCGGCCGTGCTATCGCCCGCTCCGGTCGGCAGTTCACCAAGGCGTCGCTGTCCCATCCGGGAAGCTAAACCTGCCACTTCGCCTCTCTTCGTCACCCGCTTGTCCCGTGCCGAAGTCGTAAGTCAGCGACCACGACCGATCCCCTGGATCGCCTCGGCACGACGAGGATGAGTGATGAGAGACGTACTTCCCTTTTCGGCGCCCGACATTTCGGCGCTGGCCAGGACCCTGAGCCGTGAGATCAGCGCGCTCGAGACCCCGCCCGGCCATGTCCAACTGCTCAATATCCTGGCCCGCGCCGTCGGTCACAGGAACTATCAGGCGCTGAAGGCCCAGCATGACGCCGGCGAACGGCTCACCGCCCCGGCGCCCGAGCCGGTCGATCACCGGATGGTCGAGCGCACGGCGCGCCACTTCGACGTGGATGGCAAGCTGGTCCGCTGGCCATCCAAGGTCAGCCAGCAGCGGTTGTGCCTCTGGGTGATGTGGTCGCGACTGCCGGCCGAGACGCCGCTGAACGAGCGCCAGATCAGCGAGCGGCTGAAGGCCGAGCACCTGTTCGGCGACCCGGCCATCCTGCGCCGCGACATGGTCGGGCAGGAGATGATCAGCCGCACGGACGACGGCAGCATCTACCTGCGCAAGGAACGGCGCCCGCCACCCGAAGCCCTGGCGCTGATCCGCCAGACCAGCGCCAGGGCTTCGGTGTCGGAGCCCGTCCGGGCGGCGGAAGCCCCTGACAGGTCCGCCTGATGGGCTCGGGTCTAACGCGTCGGGATCGGCATGATCTCCATCACCTCGACGCCTTCGCCGGGGAAGATGGAGAAGTGGGGGTGGTCAATGAACAGACCGGCCGCCTCCTCATGGCTGTCGGCGGTGAAGATGGTGAAGCCGGTCAGCAGGTTGCTGATATCCTGGACGCCGGCCCTTGAGGTCTTCTTGGTTTTGCCAAGCGGGCCGCCGGCGAAGACGAGGCGATCGGCGTTGTCCTCCATCCACTTGCCCCAGGCGTCCATGCCCCGACCGATCTCGGCAGGATCCATGTCGCCGGGCCCGCCCATCGGTCGGTCGGGGGAGCCGGTGTAGACGGCGAGGAACTGAGCCATGGTGGCCTCCTTGGTTGTTTGATCAGACGGGGGCGTGTTCACGGAACGGCTGAAGCTGGGCTTCCATCGCTCGCTTGAAGGCGGGGCGAGCCGTGCAACGATCCAGGTAGGCCTCGAGGTTGGGATGCTTCGACAGCAACTCGGTGCGGTCGACCTCGCGCAGGACGGTGGCCATGATCAGGTCGCCGGCCGTGAACCGCCCTTCGAGGTAGTCCTTGTCGCCCAGGGCGTCGCTGAGCTGGGCCAGGCGCTTGCTCAAGTCGGCGATCACCTGCGGGCGCCGCTCGGTGGTCCAGGCCTCGCCCTTGTGGAACAGGTCGATGGCGCCGAGCTGGGCTGTATGGATCTCGATCGAATTCAGCGCCGCCAGCACCCAGGTGATGACCCGGGCCCGGCCAGCGTCGTCTCGGGGGCTGAGGGCCTCGTACTTGCCGGCCAGGAAGATGACGATGGCGCCGGACTCGAACATCTCGACCTCGCCGTCGCGATAGGCCGGCACCTGGGCGAAAGGCTGCCAGTCGCTGTAGGCCGCGCCCTTGTCCATCACGTCGATCAGATCGGCCTCGTAGGGCACGCCGGCCTCCTCCAGCGCCCAACGGACCCGCAGGTCGCGCACGAAGCCCTGGGCGAAGTCCGGCACCCATTTGTAGGCGCTTACCTGGATGGTCATCGGGGTACTCCTGCTACTTTCAAAAAACGCGTTGCGGCGGCGCCGACAGGGCGTTGAGCCCCTGGCGAAGCTGTTCGGGTTGACCGGCATCCAGCTCGGCCTCGAGGCCGGCATGCAGGGCGGTCCAGATCGGCAGGGCGGTGATCAGCCGGGCGTGGCCGGCCGGCGTCAGCGCGATGCGCCGCGCCCTCTGATCGGCCGGATCGGCCACGGTCCGGGTCAGCCCCTCACGCTCGAGCACCTTAAGCCCGGCGGTCAGGGTGGTGCGATCGGCGCCCAGCAGGCGCGACACCTCGCTCATCGTCGCCGGAGCCGGACGGTTCAGGGCGTTGAGCAGGGAGAACTGGCTGTTGGTCAGCCCGACAGGCCGCAGGGCGTCGTCGAACCGCCGGGCCAGGGCCCTCGCCGCGCGCTGGGCGTGAAGGCAAAGGCAGTGGTCCCGGACATGGACGGTGTCGGCAAAGGGGAAGGTATCGGCCACGAATTCATTTATGTTGATATCAACATAATGGTCAAGCGTCCGGCCCCTTGACGACATTCTGAACTTTTCGTGCGCGGCCCACTCTTGCTACAATTTGAAGTTATTGGGGAAATGAGTTGAAACAGACCGGCTGCGGGGCCTCGGCGAATCGCCGGTGCCTCGGGGCCAAGACCGCGGGTCTTAGGGAGGCGTCCGAGTTGATCGAACTGTTGCCGTCGGCGCTGGCCGTCGCCCTGCTGCTGAGCTTCGCCGAAGGACAGCACCGGCCGGTTCCGGCGGTCGCGCCGCCGGCCGCCACCTCGGCGATGCCGATCCCTTACGCCTCGGCGTCGACCCCGGCCCAGACCCTGTCGTCGGCCCTCGAAGCGGTGCGTCGCAAGGACATGAATGGCGCGCGCGCGCTCCAGGCCACGCTGAGCGATCCGGTGGCGCGGCGGGTGATCGACTGGGCGATCATCGACGTCCTCGGCAAGGACCTGGGCGAGGCGGAGCTGTCACGGGCGGTCAATGATTTCGCCGGCTGGCCACGTCCGGAGGGACGCCTGGCCGCCCTGCAGGCAGCCCAGGACGCGGCCACGCCGGCCGGCCCGGTGCCCTACAGCGCGGTGGCCGGAATGACGGGCGGCGGCGGCGGCTTCAACGCCCTGCGCCTGCGGATGAACGACGCCCTCAAAAGTCGGGACGGGGCGTCCGCCTATCGCATCATCAGCGGTCACAGCCTGCGGCCGGGCAGCGTCGACTATGCCGAGGCCGAGTCCTACGCCGGCTGGCTGGCGCTCAACAAATTGCGCGACCCGCGCCTGGCTGACATGCATTTCCTGCGGCTGGAGCAGAACGTCAAAAGTCCGGTCAGCAAGGCCCGCGCCGCCTACTGGCGCGGGCGGTCGGCCGAGGCCATGGGCGATTCCGCCCGCGCCCGGGCCTTCTATGAACAGGGCGCCGAGCACACCACGACCTTCTACGGCCAGCTGTCGGCCGAGAAGGCCGGCCGCACCACCCTGGTGCTGACCCCGGATCCGCGGCCGGCGGCCGGCGATCTGGCCGACTTCGAGACGGGCGAGTTGGTCCGGGCCCTGCGCCTGCTGTCGGCGGCCGGTGAGCGCAGCCTGGTGCGGGTGTTCGGCCTCTACATGGGCGAGACGGTCGAGACGCAGGTCGAGCTGGCCATGCTGGTCGACACCCTGCGGGGTCTGGGCGAACAGGAAGTGTCGCTGATCGCCTATCGCCGGGGCGCCCAACGGGGCCTGATCCTGCATGAACGGGGCTATCCTCTGCTGACCCCACCGCCGGTCTATGGCGGAGCGGAGGACGCCTTCGTGCTGGCCATCGTGCGCCAGGAAAGCCAGTTCGACCCCCGCGTTCGCAGCCACGCCGACGCCCGGGGCATGATGCAGTTGCTGCCCAGCACCGCCCGCGCCACGGCCAGCCGCGTCGGCCTGACATGGCAGCCCGATCGTCTCTGGGAGCCGAGCTACAACATGCAGCTGGGCTCGGGCTATCTGGGCCAGATGGTCTCCAACCTCGGTGGCAGCTACGTGATGGCGGCGGCCGGCTACAACGCCGGGCCGGGCCGGCCGGTGGCCTGGGTGCAGTTCTGCGGCGATCCGCGCGACCCGGCCGGTGATCCGCTCGACTTCCTCGAATGCATCCCGTTCGCCGAGACCCGCACCTACGTGATGAACGTCCTGTCCAACGTTCAGGTCTACCGGGCCCGGCTGAACCACGGCCACGCGCCCCTGACCCTGGCCAGCGACATCCGCCGGGGGGTCAAGCCGACGCCGAACCTGCCCACGGGGCCGCAACCTTATGTGCCGGACGGGCCGCAGCCTTACGTGGCCGATCCGACGGTCAGTCGGTAAACCCGCCGCCTGACGCCCCGCGCATTGAACTTCCGTGCTATGATTGCGACATAGGGCTCTCAACGCTCGCCTGATTTGTCGCCTCCAGGCGGCCCGGACCGGACTGCCATGACCTATTCCGTCGACGACGATATCGAATTCGAGACCCGCACGGGCGAGATCAAGATTCACGGAGCCGAGGGCTTCGAGGGCATGCGCAAGGCCGGCCTGCTGGCCGCCCAGTGCCTGGACATGCTGATCCCGCACGTTGTGCCGGGCGTGCTGACCTCGCATCTGGACGACCTGGCCCGGAACTTTGTCCTCGAGCGCGGCGCCCTGCCCGCCTGCCTGTTCTACAGGGGCTATGGCCACACGGTCTGTATCTCGCGCAACCATGTGGTCTGCCACGGCATCCCCGGCGACTGGGCCCTGCGCGAGGGCGACATCGTCAACATCGACGTCACCGTCATCGTCGACGGCTGGCACGGCGACACCAGCCGCATGTACGGCGTCGGCAATGTGCCGGCCCGGGCGCGGCGCCTGGTCGATATCACCTATGAAGGCCTGCGCCTTGGCCTCGACGCCATCAAGCCCGGCGCCACGTTCGGCGACGTCGGCCATGCCATCCAGAAGTACGTCGAAGGCCAGCGCTGCTCGGTCGTCCGCGACTTCTGCGGCCATGGCCTGGGCCGCGTCTTCCACGACAGCCCCAACGTCCTGCACTTCGGCCGCCCCGGCACCGGCCCGGTGCTGAAGCCCGGCATGTTCTTCACCGTCGAGCCGATGGTGAACCTCGGCAAGCCGCAGGTGAAGGTGCTGAGCGACGGCTGGACGGCGGTCACCCGCGACAAGTCATTGTCGGCCCAGTGCGAGCACAGCTGCGGCGTCAAGGAAGACGGCACGATCGAGATCTTCACGGCCTCGCCGACCGACCAGTTCAAGCCGCCGATCCAGGGCGACTGAACCCCGTCCTTTCAGGCTTGCCAAAGTAGAACAATTGCGGAACATTGTTTCGCATGCGTCCCGCCGCCCGCCTTGAAGACATAGCCGCCGCCCCGCTGCTTTGGGGGGATTTCACGCCGCAGGACGCCCCGACGCCGGAGCCCGAGGTCAGCCTCAACGCGGGTCATCGCGAACGCCTGCGCACGCGCGCCCGCAAGGGCGGTCTGGCCGCCCTGCCCGACTATGAGCTGCTGGAATTCTTCCTTTTCCGGTCGATCCCGCAGGGGGATGTGAAGCCACGCGCCAAGGCGCTGCTGACCCGGTTCGGCAGCCTGGCGGCGGTGCTTGCCGCGTCAGTGGAAGACCTCTGCACGGTCAAGGGCATCGGTCCGGCCGTGGCGCTGGACCTTGCGGCGATGCACGAAGCGACCCTGCGGGTTCACCGCGAACCGGTGGTCAGGCGCACGGTCATCTCCTCCTGGACCGCCCTGCTGGCCTACGTGAAGCTGGCCCTGGCCCATGAGCCGCGCGAGCAGTTCCGGGTGCTGTTCCTCGACAAGAAGAACCAGCTGATCGCCGACGAGATCCAGAACCACGGCACGGTCGATCACGCCCCCGTCTATCCGCGTGAGGTCATGCGCCGGGCGCTGGAGCTGTCGTCCAGCAATGTCATCCTGGTCCACAACCACCCGAGCGGCGACCCCACCCCCAGCCACGCCGACATCGACATGACCCGCCAGATCGTCGAGGCGGGGCGAACCCTGCGGATCGGCGTGCATGACCATCTGGTGGTGGGCCGCGAAGGTGTGGCCAGCTTTCGGTCGCTGGGACTGATGTAGCTAGCGGACGGCAGCCGTGGCAGGGTCCCGGGACCACAAGGAGCCATCGCCATGATCGCCGGCCTGTTGTCCGCCTACTTCCTGCTGTCCCAGCCGACCGCGGACGCGCCTCCGCCCTGCGACACCAATCTGCAGGTCTGCCCGATCATCGACCCCGCCACCGGCCTGCCAAAGGTCTGGCCGGTCGACATCCAGGGCTTCCAGGACGACGTCGAGACCTGCGTCCACTTCGCCGGCGAGGAGCCCTATGACGCCGCCCGTCGGCGCCAGATCGCAGCGGCCATCCGGCGCCATTGCGACGGGTCGGCCCGCGCGCTCCCGCGCCTTCTCAAACGCTACGAGAAGGCGCCGGAGGCCCTGGCCCGGATCAGGGCGATCCAGGCCTTTCGCGAAGCCAGCCTCTAGCCCGCCTGTTTGGCCGGGTTGATCAGGTACTTCTCACCCGTCGCCTTGCGGCTGTAGGCCTTCAGGGTGTCGGGATTCAGCGCATCGGCCAGGGACAGTTCGGCCGTGTAATGGCTGGCGAAGGTGGTCTTCAGCTCGGCGGCGACGCGGGCCCGCAGGCGGCCCATGACTTCCGGACCGGCCTTCTGCAGGAAGTAGGTCAGCAGGTAGCCGCCCGTGCCCCAGGACAGGCCGACGTTGCGGCCGATCTCGGTCGGGCGCAGGTCGAGGCCGCCGTAGATGTAGACCTGCTTGTGGGTGGCGCTGCCATAGCGGCTGTAGGTGGTCGCCGTGCGGTTCAGAGCCACCTCCATGGCCGCCAGGATGTCGCCGGCCATTGTGCCGCCGCCGAGGGCGTCAAAGCCGATGGTGGCGCCGGTCTCGACAAGGGCGTCGACAAGGTCGGCCATGAAGGTCGGCGTGGTGCTGTCGAGAACGTACTGCGCCCCCAGGTCCTTCAGCAGCTTCACCTGCGCGGGGCTGCGCACGATGTTGACCAGCGGAACACCGTCGGCCT
>JANPKF010000551.1:0-4097 GCA_031425895.1 Caulobacteraceae bacterium
CGATCACAACGGGCGGGGAGCGGGCGACCCTGTACCTGCACACCTCGCCGGAGTTTGCGGCCAAGAAGCTGCTGGCGGCGGGGGAGACCAGGATCTTCGACCTGGCGCGGGTGTGGCGCAATCGCGAGCGGGGGCCGCTGCACAGTCCCGAGTTTACGATGCTGGAATGGTACCGGACGGGCGAGCCCTACGAGCAGCTGATGGACGACTGCGCCGGGTTGCTGGCGCTGGCGGCGGAGACGGCCGGGACGAAGGCTTTTGCGTTTCGGGGGCTGGAGGTCGATCCGTTCGCGGCTCCGGAACGGGTGACGGTGGCGGAGGCGCTGGAGCGGTTTGCCGGCGTTGATCTGCTGGGCACTGTCGAGGCGGGCGGTGGGACGGACCGGGACGGGCTGGCGGCGCAGGCGACGGCGACCGGGGTGCGGGTGGCGGACGACGATACCTGGGCCGATGTCTTCAGCCGGCTGTTGGTCGAGAAGGTCGAGCCGAGACTGGGCGTGGGGCGGGCGACGATCCTGTGTGAATACCCGATCAGCGAGGCGGCGCTGGCGCGGCCCAAGGCGGGCGATCCGCGGGTGGCGGAGCGGTTCGAGCTCTATGCCTGCGGCGTGGAGCTGGCCAATGCGTTCGGCGAGTTGACCGACCCGGCCGAGCAGCGGCGGCGGTTCGAGATCGAGATGGAGGAGAAGGCGCGGGTCTATGGCGAACGCTATCCGATCGATGAAGAGTTGCTCCTCGCGCTGGCGGTGATGCCCGACGCCTGCGGTTCGGCGCTGGGGTTTGACCGGCTGGTCATGCTGGCGACGGGGGCGAGCCGGATCGAGCAGGTGCAGTGGACGCCGGTGCCCTGAAGGTTCATATGCGCCGCCGTGAAGACCCTCCGCACCCTCGATGAGCTGGCCGACGCCGGCCTGATCGCAGCCGAACGCCTGCCCGGGCTGGCGGCGGTGGCGGCGCGGTATGCGGTGGCGGTGACGCCGGGGATGGCCGAGCTGATCGATCCGGCCGATGCGGCCGATCCCATCGCCGCCCAGTTCCTGCCGCGCGAGGACGAGCTGACGACGGACCCGCTGGAGCGGGCCGACCCCATCGGGGACGAGGCGCATTCGCCGGTCCATGGCCTGGTGCATCGCTATCCGGACCGGGTGCTGCTGAAGCTGACCCATACCTGCGCCGTCTACTGCCGGTTCTGCTTCCGGCGCGAGATGGTCGGGCCGGAGGGGCATGGGAACATGAGCCCGGACCAGCTTGATGAGGCCATGGCCTATATCGCCGCCCGGCCCGACATCTGGGAGGTCATCGTCACCGGCGGCGATCCGCTGGTGCTGTCGCCGCGCCGGCTGCGCGAGACGATGGACCGGCTCGCCGCCATTGCGCATGTGAAGATCGTCCGTTTCCACACCCGCATTCCCGTGGTCGATCCGGGGGCGGTGACAGAGGAGCTGGTCAGCGCCTTGCGGGCGCCGGGGAAGACGACCTGGGTCGCCCTGCACGCCAACCATCCGCGCGAGATGACCCCGGCGGCGCGTGCCGCCTGCGCCCGGCTGGTCGATGGCGGGATCGCCATGGTCAGCCAGACGGTGCTGCTGAAGGGCGTCAACGACGACCCCGAGACGCTCGGGGCCCTGATGCGGGCTTTCGTCGAGACGCGGATCAAGCCCTACTACCTGCACCAGATGGACCTGGCCCCCGGCACAGGCCACCTGCGGACCAGCGTCGAGGAGGGCCAGGCCGTGATGCGGGCCCTGCGCGGGGCGTTCAGCGGGCTGTGCCAGCCGACCTACATCCTTGATATCCCGGACGGGTACGGCAAGGTGCCGATCGGGCCGGGGTATCTGGCCGAGGGCGTCGTCGAGGATCCTGGCGGACGCACGCGACCCTACCCGCCGCGCGCCGACTGACCCATCACGCGGCGGCGCACGCCCAGGACGCATTTGATAGCAAACGAGGCTTTCACCATCCTCGCGAACGGCCCCTAAACCGTAGCTGAGCCACCCTGCGCTGTTTTCAAGCACAGCTCGGGGGGCTACCCAATGCGTAGGTTCCGCACAGACAAGCGCGGCAATGTCGCGATCATGGCCGCCTTGACCGTTTCCCTGGTCACGGCGGGCGCGGGGTTCGGGGTCGAGGCCGGCTACTGGTTCTACGACACCACGCGAATGCAGCAGGCGGCCGACGCGGCCGCCTATGCCGCTGCGGCCGAGCTGCGGTCGGGCAACTCCGAGGCCCAGATGCTGGCGGCCGCCCAGGCCGCCGCGCAGTCGAACGGGTTCGCGCTGAACGTCGACCAGATCGAGATGACCACACCCGCCAACGTCAACGGCGCGGCCAACGAGAACGCCGTGGCGGTGACCCTGCAACGGACCGAGCAACGCCTGTTCTCGGCGATGTTCACCAACACACCGATGATCGTGCAAGCCCGGTCCACCGCTGCCTATGCCGTGGCTTCCGACACCTGCATCCTGGCGCTCGACCGGTCAGCCTCGCAGGCCATCAACTTCGCCGGCAACACCACGGCCAACTTCACCGGCTGCGTGGTGATGGCCAATTCCATGGCCAGCGACGCAGTCCATTCCCAGGGCTCGTCGGTAGTCAACGCGCCCTGCGCGGTCTCGGTCGGCGGGGCGGACGTCACTGCCGCCTTCAACCTCAGCTGCGGCAGCGTGGTGACCGAGGCGCCGCCGGCCGCCGACCCCTTCCGCAAGGTTGCCGAACCCAGCGACAGCGGGGCCTGCAAGAACGCCTCGGGCCGCAACCTCGACCCGGGCCGCTATTGCGGCGACGTCACGCTGAAGAACACCGTCAACATGGCGCCCGGCGTCTATGTCTTCTCCGGAGGGACCCTCAAGATCAACGCCAACGCCAACATCAATGGCACGGGCGTCACCCTCTATTTCGCCAATAACGCCCACATCGACATCAACGGCAACGCCACCCTCAACCTGTCGGCCCCAACCAGCGGCGACTACAAGGGCGTATTGTTCTTGGGCTCGCGCTCCAACAGCGATATCGCCAATACCTTCAACGGCACGGCCGGCTCGAAGATGACCGGGGCCCTCTACTTCCCCAAGCAATCGGTCAGCTATCTGGGCAACTTCTCCGGCCAGAACGGCTGTACCCAGGTCGTCGCCAAGACCATCAGCTGGTCGGGCAGCACCACCCTCGCCGTCGACTGCAGCGCGCTGGGCCTTCGGCCTATCGTCGCGGGCGGTCTCATCACCCTGGTGGGCTAGAGCCATGCGCCGTTTAATCCAACGACTCTCCCGCAACCAGGCCGGTGGGGCCGCCATAGAGTTTGGCCTCATCGCCCCGGCCTTGATCGCCGTCGTGCTCGGCCTCAGCCAGGTCGGCGGCTCTGTCTACAACCGCCACGCCATGCGCAAGGCGGTCAGCGCCGGCGCCCAGGCGGTGATGACCAGCGGCGCCGACGCCGCGGCCACGCGCGCCGTGGTGCTGGAGGCTTGGCCCAACCGCGCCGGCGACGCCAACGTCCAGGTCGAGGAGTTCTGCAGCTGCGCCGCCATCCGGCAGGCCTGCACCACCATCTGCGCCGACGGCGCCTATCCGCAGGCCTTTACCCGGATCACTGCCAGCCACACCATGATCGGCGCGACCGGCCAGCAGAGTCTGGCCAGCAGCCAGTTGGTGCGCACCCGATGACGTCCCCGTTCCGCCGACTGCCGCGTCGGGGACCGAATTCAGGGGCCGCCGCCGTCGAGCTGGCCCTGGTCCTGCCGGTGTTCGCCGCCCTGATCTTCGGCATCTTCAACTACGGCTGGGCCCTGTACGTCGGCAGCGACGTGCGCCACGCCATAGAGCGCTGCAGCCGCCTCCTGCTGGTCGACCCGCACACCACCCAGGCCCAGCTGCGCACGGCGGTGTCAGGACGGCTGAAGGTGGCGCGGATCGGCGACCTGAATCTGACCCTGACCAACCAGACCCTGACGGGCGGCACCCCGGTGGCGCGGATCAGCTGGACCTACAGCTACGCCGTCGCCGTGCCGTTCGTGCCCCAGGCGGTTTTCA
Organism: Caulobacteraceae bacterium; assembly: GCA_031425895.1. Taxonomy (GTDB): domain Bacteria; phylum Pseudomonadota; class Alphaproteobacteria; order Caulobacterales; family Caulobacteraceae; genus Caulobacter. The sequence continues at coordinate 4,027 of JANPKF010000551.1, forward strand.
ACTTCGACAACCACCTGATCGTGCCGCTGCGTCAGACTTGAGGGTCAGGGTTTGGGCGCCGCCTGGTGAGT
>JANPKF010000552.1:0-6913 GCA_031425895.1 Caulobacteraceae bacterium
GACGGCATCGTCGTCTCCAACCATGGCGGCCGCCAGCTGGACGGGGTGCTGAGTGGCGCACGCGCCCTGCCCGCCATCGCCGAGGCGGTGGGCGATGGAACGACGGTGCTGATGGACGGCGGCGTGCGTTCAGGACTCGACGTGGTGAAGGCGCTGGCGCTGGGGGCCAAGGGGGTGCTGATCGGCCGGGCCTGGGCCTGGGCGCTGGGCGCGCGCGGTGAGGCGGGCGTCGCCCATGTTCTGGCCGTGCTTCGCCAGGAGATGATGATGGCCATGGCCCTGACCGGCTGCACGGATGTGCGGAACGCTGACGCGAGCCTGTTGGCCTAACCCTCTCTACCGCTCCTCCCGGCGAATGCCGGGACCCATTTCGTAGAGCGCTGTCGGTCAGGATCGTGCCTGTAAGCCCGGCGAAGCTGCCCTTGCTGGACGCACAGCCGCGCCCAAGGGCACGCCCTTCCAGCACCGAGCCTTATGAAATGGGTCCCGGCATTCGCCGGGATGAGCGGAATCTCTTTGACTCGCGCAATAGAAAAACGGCCCGCGAGTCGCCTCGCAGGCCGTCTTCAAAACTTTAGAACCGCGTGATTTACGCGGCGGCCTTTTCGGCCAGCTTCGCCTTGACCTGACGCTTGATCTTCAGGGCGCGGGGCGAGAGGGTCTCGTCCTTCAGCTTGACGATCACGGGGTCGAGACCGCCCTTGAAGTCGAGCGTGCGCAGCGCGGCGTTGGTGATCCGCAGCCTGAACGACTGGCCCAGAACTTCCGAGACCAGGGTGGCGGGAGCCAGAGCCGGCAGGAAGCGGCGCTTGGTCTTGATGTTCGAGTGGCTCACATTGTGGCCGACCATGGGGCCGACACCGGTGAGTTCGCAGCGACGCGACATGTTGGAACCTTCGCAATAGAATGTCGGGCGCGCCAGGGGACCCCTGCGCACGAGAGGGGCGTCTATAGGGGTAAGGGCGGGGAACCGTCAACCCTTTGAGCCGATTCAGAAACAACTCTCTGCCCGCGTGGCGAGAGACCCCTTCAGTCGCCATTCATGCGCCGCCATTATGGAACAGGACGACATGTCCTGACGCCCTGGAGCCCAAGCACGCCATGATCCGCCCGGCCGCCATCATCGCCACAGTCGCCCTGCTGGCCATTCCGGCCGTCGCCTCCAGCCAGGCGACGAACACCATCCTGCCCGGCTACTGGGAATATCGCAGCAAGGTCAGCTACGGCGTGTCGTCGAGCAGCGTCGAAAAGAAGTGCGTCGAGCCCAAGGACATCGAGAAGTTCTTCAGCGGCCCCAGCAACCGCCATTACAAATGCACCTACCCGACCCGCAACGTCGCGAACGGCAAGGCGGAGTTCCAGGGGACCTGCGTCGACAAGCGCGGCCGCAAGGCCTTCGTCACGGCCTCCGGGACCTACAGCCCCAAGCGGTTCACCCTGACGGCCAGGATCAAGACCAGCATCATCGGGGTTCCGGTGACGCCGACCGGATCCATCGACGCCAGCTGGATCGGCCCGACCTGCCCGCCCAAGCCGCCGAAAAAGCCCAAGTGAGAGTCTGGGTGTTGTGGTTAATCGGCTTTAAGATACAATAGCTTGTAGGGAACAAATGCCGAATCGGACGAAGTCACTGATTCGGTCCTGATTCGTTTCGCGCCTGTTCGCGTCGCTCCGCCCTCGCCGTTAACCTGCCACCCGCCGCAGTGCACGCCCGGCCCGGCGCGTGTTAGACTCTGCGGAACAACGACTCTCTTCGGGGCCATCCCTTGCAAAAGTTCCTCCGCCCGCTGGCCGTCTTCGGCGCGCTCGTTCTTGCCGGCTGCGCCGCACAGGCCGGCGGCCCCGACGGCGACGACTTCCTGATGTTCGGGGGGCCGATCTTCAGCGATGGCGGCGCGGCGCAGGCCGACGGCTCGACCCAGGTCATTCCGGCCGAGGCGCTTGTCGTCCGGGACGGCAAGGTGGTTTTCGCCGGCGGCCTGGCGGCCGCCCGGGCCCAGGCCAAGGGCCTGCCGCAGATCGACCTGAAGGGGGCGGCCGCCTATCCGGGCTTCGTCGACAGCCATGTGCACCTGACCGGCGTGGGCCTGCGCGAAATGACCCTCAACCTTGACCAAGTGAAGTCGGTGGTTGAGCTGACTGCGGCCGTAAAGGCCTGGGACGCCGCCAACCCGGGCAAGGAGCCGCTGACCGGCCGTGGCTGGATCGAGACCCATTGGCCCGAGAAGCGCTTCCCCACGCGGGCGGACCTTGATGCCGTCGTCGCAGACCGCCCCGTGGTGCTGGAACGCTCTGATGGTCACGCGGTGGTTCTGAACAGCGCCGCCCTGACCCTGGCCGGCATCACGAAGGATACCAAGGACCCCAGCGGCGGCCGTATCGAACGGGACGCCGACGGTGAGCCGACTGGCATGCTGATCGACACCGCCCAGGGCCTGATCGGGGCCAAGCTGCCGCCGCTCTCCTATGCCCGGCGCCGCGAAGCGCTGGAAAAGGCGGTGAACCTTTATGCGGCGCGCGGCTGGACCGGCGGCGCCAACATGAGCACCGAGGCGGACGACGTGAAGGCGCTGTTCGAACTGGCCGCCGACAAGAAGCTGCCGATCACGGTCGACGTCTTCATGACGCCGGAGGATTCGGCCGAGGTTCTCAAGCGTGGTCCCTACAGCGACCCGACCGGCATGGTGCGCGTGCGGGGCGTGAAGCTCTACATGGATGGCGCGCTCGGCTCGCGCGGCGCCCTGCTGCTGGCCCCCTACAGCGACCAGCCGGCGACCCGCGGCCTGCAGATCGCCCAACATGACGAGGCGCTGGCGATCATGAAGCAGGCCCTCAAGGTCCGCGCCGACATCGCCTTCCACGCCATCGGCGACGCCGGTAACCGCCAGGTGCTGGACTGGATGGCCGAGGCCTTTGCCGCCGATCCGGCGGCCGCGAAACAGGTGCGGTGGCGGGTCGAACACAGCCAGATCGTCAACCCGGCCGACTATCCGCGCTTCAAGCAGCTGGGCGTTATCGCCTCGATGCAGCCCAGCCACGCCATCGGCGACCTCTACTTCGCCCCCGCCCGTCTGGGCCAGGATCGCCTGAAGGGCGCCTATGCCTGGCGCGGCCTGACCGCCACCGGGGCGCTGGTCATCGGCGGCTCCGATGCGCCGGTCGAGGTGGGCGATCCGAGGATCGAGTACTATGCCGTCGCTGTCCGCAAGGACCTGAAGGGCGCCTCGGGCCCCGACTGGCATCCCGAGGAGGCGCTGAACCGGGTGCAGGCCCTGGACCTGTTCACGATCAATCCGGCCCAGGCCGATCAGCGCCCGGCCGGCTGGGGCCGCCTGATCGTCGGCAGCCCGGCCAACATCACCGTCTTCTCCCGCGAGCTTCTGACTGTGCCCGAAAGCGATATCATGAAGGCCAGGCCGGTGCTGACCGTGGTCAAGGGGCGGACGGTGTTCGACGCCCGTTGAGCGGGCGCCCGCCGGAACATCTGCCCGCCGCCCGCGGTTGATCGTCACCGGTTGGACTGGAGGATCGACGCAATGCTTGCCCGACTCGGCGCCGCGCCCCACCTATAGGTCATGAGTGACCGCTCGACCGGACAGGCGCCGGCCCGGCTTACGGCCGTTCTGGGGCCAACCAACACCGGCAAGACGCATCTGGCCGTAGAGCGGATGTGCGGCCATGCCAGTGGCATGATCGGCCTGCCCCTGCGCCTGCTGGCGCGGGAAATCTATGACCGGGTCGTCAAGCTGAAGGGCGTGCGCGAGGTGGCGCTGATCACCGGCGAGGAGAAGATCGTCCCGCCGCGCGCCAACTATTTCATCTGCACGGTCGAGGCCATGCCGCTGGGCCGCGAGGTCGAGTTCCTGGCCATCGACGAGATCCAGCTGTGCACCGATCCCGAGCGCGGCCACGTCTTCACCCACCGGCTGCTGCATGCGCGGGGCAAGCACGAGACCATGCTGCTGGGTTCGGGCTCGATGGTGAACCTGGTGCGCCGGCTGTTGCCGAAGGCCGAGATCATCACCCGGGAGCGGTTCAGTTCGCTGACCTACGCCGGGCCAAAGAAGATCACCCGCCTGCCGCGACGCAGCGCCATCGTCGCCTTCAGCGCCGACAAGGTCTACGGCATCGCCGAGCTGATACGCCGCCAAAGGGGTGGCGCGGCCGTGGTCATGGGCAGCTTGAGCCCCCGGACCCGCAACGCCCAGGTCGCGCTCTACCAGTCGGGCGAGGTCGACTTCCTGGTCGCCACCGACGCCATCGGCATGGGCCTGAACATGGACGTCGACCATGTCGCCTTCGCCGGCCTGCGCAAGTTCGACGGCAAGCGGACGCGCTGGCTGCACGCCGCCGAGATCGCCCAGATCGCCGGCCGGGCCGGTCGCTATCGCCGCGACGGCACGTTCGGTGTAACCGGCGAGGCCGACGAGATCGACGAGGACCTGGTCGAGCGGGTCGAGAATCACCAGTTCGAGCCGATCACCACGGCTGAATGGCGCAACAGCAAACTCGACTTCACCAGCATGGCGACGCTGATCAAGACGCTGGACGAGGCGCCGCAGCGCGAGGGGCTGAAGCTGTCGGCAGAGGCGCTGGACGAGCTGACCCTCAAGAAGCTGGCCGAGGACCCGGAGATCGCCCACCGGGCCAAGGCCCGGCCGCAGCTGGAGAAGCTGTGGGAGGTCTGCCAGACGCCGGACTTCCGCAAGATCGCCAGCGACGATCACCTGAACCTGCTGCGACGCATCTTCAACGAGCTGACCAGCGGCCGGCGGCGGATTCCCGACGACTGGATGGCGACGCAGTTCGCCGGCCTCGACCGGACCGACGGCGAGATCGACTCCCTGGCGGCGCGGCTGGCGGCGGTGCGCACCCTGTCCTATGTCGCCAACCGGCCGGACTGGCTGCACGACCCGGCCTTCTGGCAGTCGACCATGCGCCAGCTCGAGGACCGCCTCAGCGACACCCTGCACGAGAAGCTGATGGCGCGGTTCGTCGACCGGCGGACCAGCGTGCTGATGCGCCAGCTGGGCGACCGCGAATCGATGATGGCCGGCGTCGCCGAGGACGGCACGGTGACCGTCGAGGGCCACTACGTCGGCAAGCTGAGTGGTGTGGTCTTCGACCAGCCCAAGGCCATCACCAGCCTCGAGGAAAAGGCCCTGCGCGGCGCCGCCCAGCGGGCCGTGGCGCCGGAGGTGGCCAAGCGCCTCGGCGCGCTGGCGGCCGAGGAGGATGACGCCTTCAGCCTGACGCCGGACGGCATGGTCCTGTGGCGCGGCGCGGCGGCCGGCCGGCTGGACGGCGCCGGCAAGGTGAAGCTGCTCGGCGAACTGGGCCCTGCCCCGGCCCGTGAACGGGCCCAGCGCCGGCTGGAGGCCTGGATGGCCCATGAGCGGGCCCGCAAACTCTCGCCGCTGGCGGCGCTGGAGGCGGCGATGAGCGAGGGCGGCCTGCGCGGCCTCGCCCGGGGTCTGGCGCACAGGCTGCTGGAGAACGGCGGCGTCCTGCCTCGCCGGCAGGTCGAGGAAGAAATGAAGGTGCTGAGCCAGGCCGAGCGCCGGGCCCTGCGCAGCCTCGGGGTGCGGATCGGCGCCTTCAGCCTGCACCTGCCCGGTCTGCTGACGCCGGAGGCCCAGACCTTCGCCCAGTCGCTCAAGGCCGATCCTACCGCGCCCGCCGCCGGCAAGGTCAGCCGCTTGAAGCCAGGCCCCGTCGACGCCAGGGGCCTGTCGGCCAGTGGCCTGATGGCAGTCGGCGGCCTCGCTGTGCCCGTCGAGGCGCTTGAGCGGCTCGATGCCGCGCTGCGGGCGGCGCCGCAGAAGGGCGGCGGGTCGGTCGTCTCCGACACCGTGATCGAAAACCTCGGCTGGAGCGCCAGCGACGCCGCCGACATCCTGCGCGGCCTTGGCTACGCACCGGTCAACCGCGACACGCCGATCGCCTGGCGCCGACGCGGGATCGCCAAGGCCACGACCGCCCCCGTCAGCCCGGCGCCCGGATCGCCCTTCGCAGCGCTGGCCCAGCTACGTGTGCCTGAACGCAAGCCCAAGGCCCGCCGGCCGCGTCGCAAGACCGCCAAGCCGTGAGCGAGGCGGCCGAGAACGCCTGCCGGGCGGATGTCTGGCTGTGGCGCGCCCGCTTCTTCAAGAGCCGGTCCCTGGCCGCGAAGTTCCTCGAGGAAGGCCGGGTGCGCATGACCAGGAGCGGCGTCCAGACCCGCCTCGACAAGCCCAGCCGCACCCTGCACATCGGCGACGAACTGGTCTTCGTCCTGGGCGGCCGGCTGATCGCGGTGCGCATGGAACAGGCCGGCGAACGGCGCGGTCCGCCGCCCGAAGCCCGCGCCCTCTATACGACCTTGGAGAATAACTGAGCGGCCGAGAGCCCTCACCGCATTGACAAGGCGCCCTCCCCCATCGGATGACGCGCCTCCACGATCCGATCCCGCGCGCGCGATCTCTCCTGCGCGCCCTTAGAGCGCCTGATGACCTACATCGTCACCGATGCCTGCATTAAATGTAAGTTCATGGACTGCGTCGAGGTGTGCCCCGTCGACTGCTTCTATGAGGGCGAGAACTTCCTGGTCATCAACCCGGACGAATGCATCGACTGCGGCGTCTGCGAGCCGGAATGCCCGGTCGACGCCATCAAGCCGGACACCGAGGACGATCCCGATAGCAAGTGGCTGAAGATCAATACCGACTTCGCCAAGGTCTGGCCGAACATCACCCTGAAGGGCGAACCGCCGGCCGACGCCGAGGCCTTCTAGCGCGAGACCGGCAAGTTCGAGAAGTACTTCAGCGAAAAGCCCGGCAAGGGCAGCTAGGCCCGCGCGACGCCTGGTTGTCGCAAACCTTTCATTCGGCTGAATTTTGTGCTAATACACCCTCGACGCGGTGGGATTTTCCTG
>JANPKF010000553.1:0-5776 GCA_031425895.1 Caulobacteraceae bacterium
GGGGGGCCCGGCGCATAACGCGGGGGCCCCTTCCGCTTTGTGGCGGTGGGGACTGGATCGCCCCGCATGACGCCAGACGTCTGCGCACTATCGTCTGCAGGGGCGGTCCTGTCCCCGACCAGCGCCAATCGGGGACAGAAACGCCGCCCCTGACGGTTTCGACAATCGACAGGCAGATTGCGCGGCGATCCAGTCCCCAAACCGTCGCCGCCTCAACCTTCCATTCACCCTCCCGGGGCATTCTCACGATCAATGTTCCAGACCCTGCAACTTCTGCTGCTGAGCGTCTTCCCGGCCATGGTCATCGTGGGCGGCCTGAAGGACATCACCAGCTTCACCATCCCCAACTGGATCTCGCTGGTCCTGATCGGCGGCTTCGGCCTGGCCGCGGCCGCGCTCGGCCTGCCCTGGCAGACGACGCTCCTTTGCCTCGGCATCGGCGTCGGGGCCCTGTTCCTGTCGATGGGCATGTTCGCGATGGGCTGGATCGGCGGCGGCGACGCCAAGCTGTTCGCGGCCGCCGCGCTTTGGCTGGGCTGGCCCGCCTCCCTCACCTTCATTCTGGTCACCGGCCTGGCCGGCGGGGCGCTGGCCCTGTCGCTGCTGGGTCTTCGGTCGGTGTGGCTGCGTCCGCTTGCGGTGCGTGGTCCTGACTGGGTCGGCCGTCTGGCCAAGCCGGGGGGCGATGCGCCCTACGGCGTGGCCATTGCCATCGGCGCCCTGGCGGCGTTTCCGGAAAGCCCCCTGGCCATCGCGTTCGCAGCCCTTTCCTGAAAGGGGTTTAGGTCCGCGTTAACCATGGCTGGCCGATGGTGCATCCGCCGCCAGAAGGGCGCGACGCGAATCGCCCGTGCGCCGGGCCACAAGGCCCGACGCGCACAGAAGTTTTCCCCGGTCTCTTTTCCGCCGGGACAGCAGTTCGAGCCGCATGAGCCCCGTCCGCCTGTTCATTCTCGTCATCGCCGCCCTGGCCGCCATCGTGCTGGCCTTTGTGGTGCGTGGCGCCTTCGCGCCCAGGAAGCCGGCCGCGCCTGTTCCGGTCGCCTCCACCGCGCCTGAGGCCAAGCCGACCGTCCAGGTGCTGGTCGCCAAGCGCGATCTGCCGATCGGCACGCGGGTGGTCGCCGGAGACCTCGGTTGGCAGCCCTGGCCGGCCGAGGGCGTGAACCCCAGCTTCATCACCGACGGCTCGGGTGCGAAGGTCGAGAAGACCGGCGCCGCCGGGGCCGCCGAAGGCGCCGCCCGCACGGCCGGCAACCTGTTCAACAACGGCGACATGGGCGGCATGGTCGGGACGATCGTGAAAGAGCCCTTCGTCGTCGGCGAACCCATCGTCGCCCGCAAGGTGGTGCGCGGCGGCGAGGGCAGCTTCATGTCTGTCGTGCTGACCCCCGGCATGCGGGCCATCGCCGCGCCGGTGACTGTCGACAGCGCCGCCGGCGGCTTCATCCTGCCGGGCGACCGGGTCGACGTCATCTACAGCCGCGACGCCCAGAGCGAAGACGTTAAGGGCTATGTCACCCGCACGGTGATGCGCAACGTCCGGGTCCTGGCCATCGACCAGAAGCCCCAGCCCGACAAGGACGCCCAGACCATGGTCGGGGCGGTCGCCACGCTCGAAGTTCCAGCCAATGACGCCGAGGCCATGGCCAGTGCGGTGGCCCAGGCCAAGCAGAGCGGCGTCCTCATCCTGACCCTGCGCGGGGTCACCGACACCGCCGGCGGGCCCAGCCGCGGCGGCGGCGCCAGCGGCGCAGAGCAAACCCACACCGTGCGCGTCCATCGCGCCGGCGTGGTTACAGAAGTGAAGGTGTCCCCATGAGCCGGCTGAGGTTCATTCCCGCCCTGATCGCCGCCTGCTGCCTGCAGCTGGGCGGCCCGATGGCTTCGGCGCAGAGCCTGGCCGGCGGGCCGATGGCCGCGCCCGCCTATGATGCGCCGGGAACCCTGCGGGTCGACCTGGCCGCCGGCGGGGCCCAGACGCTGAGCCTGCCGCGTGGCAAGTCGGCCATCGTCGAGCTGCCGGTCGACGCCCGCGACGTGCTGGTCACCAACCCGGCCGTGGCCGACGCCATGCTGCGCACGCCGCGCCGCATCTACATTCTGGGTGTCGCCTCGGGCCAGACCGACGCCATCTTCTTCGACGCCTCGGGCCGCCGCATCCTGTCGCTCAACGTCCGGGTCGACCAGGACATCAGCGCCCTGGCCGACACCATCAACCGCGTGCTGCCCGGCAGCAAGGTAAGCATCGAGCCGATCGGCGACTCCATCATCCTCTCCGGGCTGGTGCTGACCCCCTCGGACGCCAACAAGGCCGGCGAGATCGCCAAGCGGTTCGTGGCCAAGCCCGAGCAGGTGATGAACATGATCCAGGTCGCTGGCAGCGACCAGGTGATGCTCAAGGTCCGCGTCGTCGAGGTGAACCGCAACGTCGTCAAACAGCTGGGCTTCGACCTCAACGCCGTGCTCGGCCAGCTGGGCAGCGACCAGCTGACCTTCGCTACCGCCGCGACCTTCGGGATCAGCGGTTCGCTGCTGGGCGGCTTGTCCGGCGGCTATGGCCTGGACACTACCAAGGCGCCGGTCATGGACCTGCCCTGCACGGGTGCAGGCTGGAGCGCCGGCTCGCTGTGCCCCAATATCGTCCGCAACGCCAGTGACGCCGCTAACTTCGACGCCGCCACCACCCAGGATGTCGCGGGCTCGGACGGCCTCAACAAGGCCAATGCCACCATCAAGGCTTTCGAGCGCGTCGGCCTCGTCCGCACCCTGGCCGAGCCCTACCTGTCGAGCGTCAACGGCGAACCGGCCAACTTCCTCGCCGGCGGCGAGTTCCCGGTTCCAGTCGGCCAGGACAACACCGGCAAGGTGACCATCGAGTTCAAGAAGTACGGCGTTGGCCTGGGCTTTACGCCGGTGGTGATGAGCGGCGGCCGCATCAACATCAAGCTGTCGGTCGAGGTCTCGGAGCTGTCCAACGCCGGCGCCTTCACGGTCGGGACGGGCTCCACAGCCCTGACCATTCCCGGCCTTTCAGTGCGTCGCGCCGAGAATGTCGTCGAACTGCCCTCAGGCGGCACGATGATGATCGCCGGCCTGCTGCAGGAGCGGTCGGCCCAGAACCTCGACAGCCTGCCCGGGCTGATGAATGCGCCGATCCTCGGCACGCTGTTCCGCAGCCGCGATTTCACCTCGGGCCAGACAGAGCTGGTCATCATGGTGACGCCGTACATCGTCGACTCCCGCAATCCCAAGGTCTTCCAGACACCCGCGGATGGCCTGCAGTTCGCCTCGGATCCCGAGACCATCCTGCTCGGCAAGCTGAACAAGGTGGTCAATGCGCCGGCCGGCGCCAACGCCGGACGCCGCTACCAGGGCCCCATCGGATACGTGATCGAGTAACGCCCCCATGACCTCGCTGACCCCACGCATCCTTCTGGTTTCCGCCCTGACCGCAGCCGCGCTGATCGCCGGCTGCGCCACGGCGTCCGGTCCGCAGGCGGACCCGACCACGCCCACGGCGCTCGACGCCTGGTCGCGCGAGGTCAAGGTCGTGGCGACGCCGCAGGATATCCGCCTGGCCCCGCATGAGACGGGCCTCTCGGTGACCCAGGCCGGCGCCCTCGAAGGCTTCGTTACCGCCTGGATGAAGGCCGAGGGCCGCGGCATGACGGTCCGCGCCAGTGACACGGGCCCCTCGGCCCGCGGCTCCAATCGCGTGGCCTGGGATGCCCGCGACCGCCTGGTCAGCCTGGGCGTGCCGGCTTCAAGCATCAAGATGACCGCCTACGACGGGGCTGACGATCCCAAGGCGCCGGTAATCATCAGCTTCACTCAGTTTGTCGCCGAGGTCCCGCAGTGTGGCGGTTGGCGCAACCTCAGCCACAGCAACGATAACCGGCCCTACGACAACTTCGGCTGCGCCGTGACCGCCAACCTGGCGGCACAGGTCGCCAACCCTGAAGACCTTGTCAGCCCGCGCGACCAGCAGCCCGTCGAGGCCGCCAGTCGCGAGACGATGTACGACAAGTATCGCAAGGGCGAGGCCACCGGCTCCAAGCGGGACGACAAGGCCAGCGGCGCGGTCTCCCAGGTGGTGAACTGACCCATGAACGCGCGTCCCGCTGCTGATCCTTTCGACCTGGGCTTTGACGCCGACGACGAGTTCGCCACGCCGTCCATGGCGCCGACCGTCGACCCCTGGGCCGATCTTGGCTCTCCGGTCGGATCGATCGCGCCCCAGGCGGCCGACCCGTTCGCCGCTGATCCCTTCGCCGCTGACCCGTTCGCGGCCGATCCCTTCGCGCCCACCGCCGCGTCGAGCGGGGCCGAGCGGGATCCCTTTGCCGATTTCCCACCCGCTCGTCCGAACGACGAGCCCGAGTATCCGAGAATGGCGTCCGCTTCCGCATCCCCCGCTTCCGCCGCCTATGGGCAGAACCCGGTCCATGACATGATCGCCGGCGCCGAGGCCTCGCTCGGCGAGGCGCCCGTGCCGCGCATCACCATCAACGTCTTCTGCGCCCGAACCGACACGGCCGAGATGGTCGAGCGGGCCAGCGCCGACCGCCGGCTGTCGCGCGCCTCGATGGTCGTGCGGGCCGGGGGCCTGGCGGCGGCCGTCGAGCATTTCCAGAACCAGCCGACCCCCAGCCTGGTCATCGTCGAGAGCCTCGATCCGGCCCCGCAGATGATTGCCCTGCTGGACCGCCTGGCCGAGGTCTGTGACCCCGGCACCAAGGTGATGGTCATCGGCTCGGCCAACGACATCGCCCTGTACCGGGAACTGATGCGCCGGGGCGTGAGCGAGTACCTCGTGCCGCCGCTGCAGCCCCTGCAGATCATCCGCGCCATCGGCGGCCTCTACGCCGACCCCTCGCAGCCCTTCCTCGGCCGCCAGATCGCCTTCGTAGGCGCGCGCGGCGGCTCCGGCGCCTCGACTCTGGCCCACAACATCGCCTGGACCATCTCCGAGCGGATGCAGGCCGGCACCGTTCTGGTCGACTACGACCTCGCCTTCGGCACCGCCGGCCTCAACTTCAACCACGACCCGCTGCAGGGCGTCATGGACGCCCTCGGCCAGCCCGACCGGCTGGATCCCGTCCTGATGGACCGGATGATGGCCCGCTGCACCGACCGGCTCAGCCTGTTCGCGGCGCCCGCCACCCTCGACAACGACTACGACATCTCCAGCGAGGCCTATGAGGAGGTCACGCAGAAGATCCGCGCCGCCGCCCCGTTCGTCGTCCTCGATCTGCCGCACGGCTGGAACGCCTGGACGCGCAAGATGCTGATCGCGTCGGATGACCTGGTCATCGTCGCCACGCCGGACCTCGCCTCGCTGCGTAACGCCAAGAACATGGTCGACCTGGTCCGCCAGGCCCGTCCGAACGACAACCCGCCCCGCCTGGTGCTCAACCAGGTCGGTCTGCCGGGCCGTCCCGAGATCCCGGCCAAGGATTTCGGCGACGCCCTGGGCATCGCGCCGTCGATGATCGTCGGGTTCGACGCCAAGGTCTTCGGCCAGGCCGCCAACAACGGCCAGATGATCATCGAAAGCGCGCCCAGGTCCAAGGCCGCGGCTGATATCGAGGCCCTGGCCCAGCTGATCAGCCGGCGCGAGCCGCCGGCCCCGAAGAAGACCTCGTCGCTGTCCAGCCTGTTCAGGAAGAAATAGGTGTTCGGCAAGCGTGCATCCGACGGCGCCCCGGCGCCTGCCAGGCCGGCGCCGCCGCCGGCCCCCACCGGCGCGCCTGCCGCCACCCGCCCGCAGGGC
>JANPKF010000554.1:0-2335 GCA_031425895.1 Caulobacteraceae bacterium
GGTCAGGGCCATGCCGGTGTGGTTTTCGGCGTCGAGCAGTTTGAACAGCGTCGCCTTTTCGGTGTGGTCCGGCTGAGCCGGGTAACCTGGCGCCGGGCGGATGCCCTGGTACTTTTCGCTGATTAGGGCGTCGATATTGAAGGGCTCGTCCGGGGCGTAACCCCAGAGGCCCGTCCGCACCTGCCTGTGCAGCGATTCTGCGAAAGCCTCCGCCAGACGGTCCGCAAGGGCCGCTGACAGGATGGCGTTGTAGTCATCGCCGGCCGCCTTGTACTTCGCGGCGATCTCGGTCTCGCCGTGACCGGCCGTCACCGCAAAGGCGCCGATCCAGTCCTGGGCCTTGTCGGCCGGGGCCACGAAGTCCGACAGGGCGAGGTTCGCCTTTCCGCTGGTTTTGTCCATCTGCTGGCGCAGGGTGTGGAAGCGGGCCAGTTCAGCGGTGCGGTTCTCGTCCGAGAACACCGCGATATCGTCGCCCACCGCCTGGGCCGGCCAGAAGCCGACAACTCCCTTGGCGATGAACCACTTCTCCTCGACGATGCGCTTCAACATCGCCTGGGCGTCGCGGTACAGGTCCGTCGCCGCCTCGCCGACGATGTCGTCCTCGAGAATGGCCGGGAACCGGCCGATCAGCTCCCAGCTGGCGAAGAAGGGCGTCCAGTCGATGTGACGGGCGAGATCGGCGAGGTCACCCTCGATGGCCTGCACGCCGATGAAGCTCGGCTTCACCGTCGGCTGCTCGGTCCAGTTCACCGGATGGGCGTTGGCCCGCGCCCGCACAATTGGCGTGCGGTTCTTGGCTTCCTGGCCGCGGGCGAACTGCTCGCGGACCCGGATGTATTCGTCACGGGTCACGGCCTCGAGATTGGGTCGCTCGTCGGAAAGCAGGCCCGACACCACGCCCACCGCCCGGCTGGCGTCGAGCACATAGGTGGTCGAGCCGCGCCGGTAGGCCGGTTCGATCTTGACCGCCGTGTGAGTCTTGCTGGTCGTCGCCCCGCCGATCAGCAAGGGGATGTCGAAGCCGCGCCGCTCCATCTCGGCGGCGACGAAGACCATCTCGTCCAGCGACGGGGTGATCAGGCCGGACAGCCCGATGATGTCGACGCCGTGCGCGCGTGCCTCGTCCAGAATCCGGTCGGCCGGGACCATGACGCCCAGGTCGATGACCTCGTAGTTGTTACACTGCAGGACCACGCCGACGATGTTCTTGCCGATATCGTGGACGTCGCCCTTGACCGTGGCCATCAGGATCTTGCCCGCCGCCTTGCGCGGCTGGCCTTCCTTCTCGGCCTCCATGAAGGGCATCAGCCAGGCCACCGCCTGCTTCATCACCCGGGCCGACTTCACCACCTGCGGCAGGAACATCTTCCCTGAGCCGAACAGGTCGCCGACCACGTTCATGCCGTCCATCAGCGGGCCTTCGATGACGTGCAGAGGCCGCACGGCCGCCAGCCGCGCCTCCTCGGTATCGACGTCGATGAACTCGGTGATCCCGTTGACCAGGGCGTGGGTCAGCCGCTGCTGCACCGTGCCGCCGCGCCACGCCTGGTCGGCCACCTTGGCCACCGTCCCGTCGCCCTTGTACCTGGGCGCCAGATCGACCAGCCGCTCGGTCTGCGATCCGCCCGCCTTGGGCTTCCTGTTGAGGATCACATCCTCGACCGCCTCGCGCAGTTCAGCCGGGATGTCGTCATAGACCGGCAGGTCGCCGGCGTTGACGATGCCCATGTCCATGCCGGCGTTGATGGCGTGATACAGGAACACCGAGTGGATCGCCCGCCGCACCGGCTCGTTGCCCCGGAAGCTGAAGCTCACATTGGAGACGCCGCCCGAAATCCGCGCGTAAGGCAGCTGCTGCTTGATCGCCCGCGTCGCCTCGATGAAGTCGACCGCGTAGTTGTCGTGCTCCTCGATCCCCGTCGCCACGGCGAAGATGTTGGGATCGAAAATGATGTCCTCGGGCGGGAAACCCACCTCGTCGACCAGGATGCGATAGGCCCGCGAACAGATCTCGATCTTCCGCGCCGCCGTATCGGCCTGCCCCTGCTCATCAAAGGCCATAACCACCACGGCCGCGCCGTAGCGCAGGCAGAGTCGGGCATGGTGACGGAAGACATCCTCGCCCTCCTTCATGCTGATCGAGTTGACGATCGCCTTGCCCTGCACGCACTTCAGACCTGCCTCGATCACCTCCCACTTGGAGCTGTCGATCATCACCGGCACCCGGGCGATGTCCGGCTCGGCGGCCAGCAGGTTCAGGTAGGTGACCATGGCCTGCTTCGAATCCAGCAGGCCCTCGTCCATGTTGATGTCGATGATCTGGGCGCCGGCC
>JANPKF010000555.1:0-2035 GCA_031425895.1 Caulobacteraceae bacterium
ACGACGAGGGCGATGGGAAGAACCATGGCGCGGACCCTACGCCGTGTCGGCTCGGGCCGTCATCTGCAGATTGCGCTTATTCCGGCGGGGTGATGGTCAGGACGAAGTCGTCGCGGGCGCCGAGCGCTTTCGGCGCGCAGGCGGTCGGCTTGAAGGCCAGGTCGTGGCAGAGGCGGACCTCGCGCAGCTGGCCTTCCGGCGCGGTGGCGATGGCGATGGCGCCGCGCGGCAGGCCGGGGTTGGCGGCGACGAAGGCGTCGCGCAGCTGGCCAGCGGTGAGGCTGGCCGTCGTGAGGGTGGGCTTGTTCAGGCCATCCCAGAGGGCGCGGGACTGGTCGAAATAGGCGTCCGGGCTGTCCCAGGCGCAGACGCCGTGGGCGGCGTATTCATGCTGTTGCAGGCGGGCCGAGGGGATCATGCAGAAGTTCCTGGCCACCGTCGGCGCCGCCAGCGGCTGGCTGGGGCGGCAGTAGCGGGGGTGTTTGCCGTCGGCGCTGTTGGGCCACAGGCCGTGCAGGGTCCAGGTGCGGCCGCTGTCGCAGGCGCTGGGGTCTGAGGTGTCGGCGGCCTCGCTGCGGCAGGCTTCCGGCTGCCAGGCGATGGCGAGGAGGTAGCTGTCGGGGGTAAAGTCGGCGACGACCTTGTCCGGCGGGCCGACCTCGGCGGGGACAGGATCGATGACCGCCGGAATGGCGCACTCGGCGGCGGGGCCGGCGGCGACCCGCGCCTCCCGGGCGACACAGCCGGTCAGGGCCAGGAAGGCGAGCAGGGTCAGGACGAGACGCATGTCGGCGGGTTTAACGCCCCGGCGGAGACGGCGGTAGACCCTACTTCCAGATCACCGACAGGGAGGTGTTGGCGCGCCTGCCGCCGACGCCCGGGCGGTCGGTGATGGCCAGCACGATCAGGCCGCTGCCCTTGAGGTTGGCATAGCCGTCCATGACGCCGCCGCCGTCGATGGGACCGCTGCCCATCGGCGGCAGGCCGCCGGCGCGTGCGCGGAAGGCGGCGTTGAGTTGCGACTTGTCGCTGATCTGGGGCGAGGCGGTGATCTCGCACATCCTGACCGTCGCGCCGCCCATGGTATTCGTGCCCATGGTCGAGGCGATCACGACGCCGCCGACCGGCTTGACCCGGCCGCCGCCCGAGGTGGTCGTATAGCCCAGGTCCGTCAGGCCGGACTGCCAGTTGGCCTGTCCCTTCAGGACGCTCAGACAGAGGTCGACGGTGGCGATCATCGCCCGGGAGGCAGCGGCGTCGTCGGACTGGGCGGCGGCGGGCGCGGCCAGCAGAAGGGCGGCGGCGAGGGCGGGGATGAGGCGACGGGTGATCATGGGCCTGAGCCTAGGCCCGGCGTGACGGGGCCCGCATGCCCAAAAACGGGGCCCCTTCCTACTCCCGCCAGATCACCGACAGGAAGGTCTTGGGCGGCAGGTCGTTCAGGGCCGGCATCTCGGTGATGGTCAGGCCGATGAGCGGGCCCTTGGGGTTCTCGAAGCCGCTCTGCGTGCCGCCCCGCTTGTCGAGACGCGGCGCGACGGGGGTCAGGGGGTAGGGGGCGGCGCGCTCGGCGAGCACCGCTTTGAGGCCCGGCACATCGACGCTGGCCGGCGCCATGTTGACGGCGCAGACCCGGAACGAGCCGCTGGCCAGGTTGGTGACCGCCAGTTCGGTGGCCATCATCGACTTGCCGACCTTCTTGCCCCAGCCGCCGTTGCCGGTGCGTCCCCAGCCCTTCTTCTGGGCGCCCTTGTCGTAGTCGACCTTGCCATCCATCGTCGCCAGGCAGTGGTCGAGCATGTCGATCAGCACCCTGGTGGCCGGATCGGTGACAGTGGTCTGGGCGACCGCCGGGGCGGCGAGCAGCAGGACGGCGAGGGCGACGGCGAGGGTCAGGCGCATGGTCAGACCGCGATCGGGGCTTTGATGGTCGGGTGGGCCTGGTAGCCCTCGACCAGAAAGTCGCCGAGCTCGAAGGCGAAAAGGTCGTCCTTGTCGGCCAGGGTCATGGTCGGGAAGGGGTGCGGCTCGCGGG
>JANPKF010000556.1:0-2458 GCA_031425895.1 Caulobacteraceae bacterium
CGGGCCTTATCGAAGCGGCCTACGATTATACCACGCGTCGGGGCGGCAAGGCCCCCGGGGCGTCCATTGGCCATTGAAAACACTGAAGGACCTGTGCCCGCGAGGTTGGTCGAGTGTCACGGAATGTAGCCCCGAACGTAGGTCGGTGCGTAGGTCGGCTGTCGCCGAATGTAGCCCGGATCTGTCGCCGATCGACCTACATCGGACCGGAAAATCTGCGCACGCCGCGCCGGGCCTTCAGAACGCCCCAAAACCAATATGTCTAGACATATTCATCGAGGTCGGAGGCCGGGTGAGCCTCAGCTCTTGAGATCGGGTCGCGAGGCCAGGAAGGCGGCCTTCTCGGCCGGGGTCAGCACCTTGCCCTTTTTCAGGCGGCTGACCTTGGGGGTCGGCGGTTCGAACTTCTTGACCGGGCCCGATCCGCCCTTGAGGTCCGAGAGGCGGGTCTTGGAAGGCGGTTTCACGGGCGGTGCTCCGGGTGTGACGGGAGTATTGCCCGCTTCAGGCGTCCGGGAACAGGATTCTCTCGACGTCCTGGGCGCCATGCAGAATGCGGGGTCGGCGCGGGCGCTCCGCGACAGGATGACCTTCGTTCAGAAACGCCGGGTTCCATGGCTGCGTAAAGCGCATCCAGTTCGGCGGCGACGTCTTCGGGCGTCTAGCGCCGTCCCGGTCCGTCGGTCATGCTGGGCGGAACATCCACGAAGGCTGCCCATGGACTGGTTTCAGCGTTTGACCGGCTTTCGCGAAGGGCCCTACGCGGAGACGCGCAGCCGGCTGCGCGTCGAAGAGGGTCGCCTGTACAGCGACGCCAACGGTGGATCTTGGGCGGTGGGCGACCTGTCCCTGCCGTCGCTGGCCGAGCTCCGGGCCGAGGTTCTGGCGGGCGAAGGTCCTGACGGTCGCATCCGGGTGCGAAACCTGAGCGGCGACATTCGCGCCCTGCATGGGCTGAACGTCTACAGCGGCGCTGTCTTCCAGGTCGCGTCGCAGTTCAACATGCTGGAGATGGTCGGGCCGAACGTTACGCCGGAGGCCGGGGTCACCGGCTATGAACACGACCTGACCCAGGGCCCGGCCTGCGCGATCGCGGCGGGAGCGGCGACGATATTCCGCAACTACTTCGCGGCGGTGGACGGCCAGATCGGCCAGACGTCCGACCGCCAACTGGACGGCTCGGCAGGGCTGCGCCTTGGGTTGTCGGCGCTGACCGGGCGTCCGGAGGACAGTCTGTGGGCGATGCGCAACGGCTATGCCCTGCCGAGCGCGGACAGGCTGGCGGACATCGGGGACATTCTGGGCGTCCTGGACGACCGCGAGATCGACCAGCTTCGCGGGGCGCTTCGCGTCGGCCTGCACCGCGACGTCGAGGTCACCGACGCAGGCCTGACCGGCCAGATCGTCAGCCAGATCTTCTGTTCGGCCATGCCGGTCGCCTACACATCGCACGGCAAGGCGGCCTGGGCGCCGCTGGCAAGGCTGGTTCTCGAGGCCGCCTATGAAGCCACGGTCTGGGCCGGCGTGCTGAATGCCCGTCGCGGCGCGTCAGATATGGTCTTCCTGACACGGCTGGGCGGCGGCGCCTTCGGCAACGACCCCCTCTGGATCGACGACGCCATGCAACGAGCGCTCGATCTGGCCGCCGACTACCGGCTGGACGTCGGGCTGGTCAGCCACGGTGCGCCGCCAGCCTCGATGCTGGCCCTGGCGGATCGCTACGGCTAGCTCAGGTCCTCAGCCGGCCACCTGGCCGGGCGAACGCGGAACTCCGGAACTAACGCACCCAGTCACTCATGCTCGGCGCGTCGGTTACCCTGTACACCGCGCCCTGCGGGTTCAGGAACAGCCGCTCCATCTCGCCCCTGTTGAACGGCCGCGAGCCCAGGCGCCCGAACACCGCCATCTGGTTGCCGGTCTCGTCGACGGCGCGGTCGCGATCGAGGCCTCGGGAGAGGGCGAAGGCGGGGGTCTTCGTCTTTGCCCAGGCGATCAGTTCGGGGACCGGGGCCGGAGAGAAGCCGTAGAAGTTGGGTTGCGACGCCGGGCTGGTCAGCTGCACCACCTTCAGGCCGTTGCGGCCGTCGGCGACGTAGGCGAACAGGCTGGCGTTGGTCGAGCCGACAACCACGTCCTCGGCGTCGTTGAGGCGGCCGTCGAAGGTGATGCCCTGGACGATGCGGGGGCTGCGCGGGCGTTCGATGTCGAGGATGACCAGGCCGTCCTGTTTGGCCGCCACATAGAGGTAGGTGCGGGCGGCGTAGAGGCGGCGGGCGTCCTTCATCGGCACAACGGCGCCGGGGATGGCGGTCGGGCGATCCAGGCGGGTGATGTCAAGGACCCGCACCCCTTCCCTGTCGGTGACGAACAGGTAGCGGAACTGCACGGCGCTGGCCCGGACGTCAGTGAGCGGCACGGTCGTGGCGTGGCGTGGCTTGAGCGGATCGTCGAGGTCGAC
>JANPKF010000557.1:0-3123 GCA_031425895.1 Caulobacteraceae bacterium
CTGGAAGCTGGCCGGCAGGTCGGCGCCGCCCCAGGTCCCGAACTTCAGACGGAAGCCGAAGGTGCGTCCCTTGGCGTCGCCGCCGTCAACCGCCTCGACCTTGGCGCGGCTCATCACCGCCAGAGCCGAGGCGCCGAAGCCGGCCTTGGCCGGCGACTCGCCGACCACCTGGCAGTCCAGCTGGCCGGCGTCGTTCCTGGCGGCGCAGGCCACGTCGACCGAGCCGCGATCGATCTTCAGCGCCTTGGCGCGGACCGGATAATGGCGGGCCATGTCGACCACCGTCGGCGGCGTCTTCCACTTCAGCCCGACCTTGTCATAGGTCGGCAGCGGTTGGGAGGCGGCGGCGGGCAGGCAGAGCGCCAGGGCGGTGAGCGGCGCGGCGATGGCGAGAAGGCGCATTTGAATATCCTGAAGGCCTTGCAATTGTGCAGGAAACCTAACGGCTCCACAGACGGCCCGCCAGTTAAACTGCTGTCATGCGTGCGGGGACCAGACCCGCGTCAGCGCCGCCGAATCCGGCCGCACCCGCTCGGCCGAAGGCTCGGACTGCGTGCCGATGAACACATAGCCGGCGACCTTCTCGTCCGCCGTCAGGCCAAGCAGGGCCCGGGCCTCGTCGTCATAGGCGTACCAGTCGGTGATCCAGTTCGCGCCATAGCCCATGGCCGTGGCCGCATGCAGCAGGTTGCTGCAGACCGCTCCCGCCGACAGCAGCTGTTCCCACTCCGGGATGTCGCCGGGCCTGGGGCTGGAAACGACCGCGACGCCCATCGGCGGGGCTTTCAGCTTGCCGAGCTTGACGGTCAGTTTGACCGCGTCCGCCCGTCCCGCCGCGATGGCCTCGAGCCCGGCGGCAAAGGCAGCCTTGCCCTCGCCGGCCAGGATGATGAACCGCCAGGGGGCCAGCTTGCCATGGTCCGGCGCCCGGGCCGCGAGGCGGATCAGGTCGGCCAGCTCGGCGTCCGTGGGGCCGGGCGCGGCCAGGCTGAGAGCCGAGGCCGAACGCCGGCGGGCCAGGAAGTCCAGCATCGGCTGGGACGCCGACTGGGGAAGGCTTTCGCCGAACGCGGGGGAGGGGGGAGCCGTGGTCACGATGGGGTCAGACGTCCTGGCGCATGGGGTCAGCGGATTCGTCCATCTCACGCAGCTGGATGCGGTCGTCCTTGCTCAGGATGCGATAGTTGGATTCCAGACCGGGATCGCGGATCCCGTCGATGGTCACCACCGTGCTCAGCTCGCCCGTCGCCGGGTCGCGGAAGTAGCTCTCGCAGATTTCCTTGCCCTCGTACTCGGCCAGGGCGTTCTCGAACATGGCGCTGATGGCTATCGACTGTTCGGTCGGGGCCGCGCCGCCATCGGCCAGCACCCGGACCTTCAGGTTGTCCGTCGAATAGGTGCTGCACAGGGCGCCATCCTCGATGGTGGCCGTCTCCTGCATGACCACTTCATAGTCGGGCTCGAAGCTGATGCGGAAGCGATAGGTGTGCAGCACCTGATCCTGCGGCAGCAGCTCCAGAAAGCCGACGTCCTCACAGCTCTGGTCGCGGCCGCGCCAACCGCCGCACAGGGGATCGCCGCTCTTGGCCAGGCTGCGCAGGGCCTCGCGGTCCAGCGGCGCCTCGCCCGCAAAAGCGGCCGGGGCGATCAGCACACCGGCGGCCAGGGCCAGGGTCAGCAGCATGGTCTTCATGGGCCTTACCCTTCCGTCGCGGACCTTCAGAGGGATAGGGCCAGCGTCCAGCCGACGCAACGGTGGAACGGGATTGGCTTAAACACTGGAAACCGCCCGGGCGCGTTACCATATCAATGCAAAGGGCAGGGCCGGCGCGCGCTCCCCAGTGTTTTGTGTTAGAGCCGACGCCGGAATTGAGGGAGGCCAAGCATGGCCAAGCATCTTGAAGTGGTCGAGCCGACCGTCGCGCCGCCCGTCTGGGCCTCGCTGCGCAATGAGGCCGAGCGCGCCTCGAGGGACGAGCCGGCGCTGGCCAGCCTTCTGAACTCCGTCATCCTGGCGCATGACCGTCTGGCCGACGCCCTGAGCTTCCAGCTGGCCCGCAAGGTCGCCGACCAGGAACTGCGCGCCATGAGCGCCCGCGAGTTCGCCCAGGAAGCCTACGAGGCCGATCCCTCGATCGTCGCCGCCGCCGAACTGGACCTGAAGGCCGTCTTCGAGCGCGATCCGGCCTGCAAGGGCTACGTTCAGCCCTTCCTGTTCTTCAAGGGCTTCATGGCCCTGCAGACCCACCGTGTCTCCCACTGGATGTGGACCCATGGCCGCGAGACGCTCGCCCACTATCTGCAGAGCCGGGCCAGCGAGATTTTCCAGGTCGATATCCACCCGGCCGCGAAGGTCGGTTCTGGCATCTTCTTCGACCACGGCACCGGCATCGTCATCGGCGAGACCGCCGTCATCGGCAATGACGTCTCCATGCTGCACGGGGTCACCCTCGGCGGCACGGGCGCCGAGCGCGGCGACCGCCACCCCAAGATCGGCAATGGCGTCCTGCTGGGCGCCGGGGCCAAGGTGCTCGGCAACATCCATATCGGTGACTTCGCCAAGGTGGCGTCCGGTTCGGTGGTGCTGAAGCCTGTGCCGGCCGGCTGCACCGCCGCCGGCGTGCCGGCCCGCCTCGTCAACTGCCCCACCTGCGAAGAGCCGGCGCGGACGATGGACCATACCCTCGCAGAGATCGTCTACGACTACGTGATCTGAGATAGGGCTTGCGCGGCGGCCGTTCGCGGCTAGTTTCCGCGCGAAATCAGTACCCCTCTGCATCGGAGCCTTCCCGTGGACGACGTCGCCATCAAGAAAGTCGAAGCCCACCTGAAGCGGACCTTCGGCAACCCGCACGTGGCCGTGAAGGCCCGCAAGCAAAAGGATTCGGCCGAGGTCGAGTTGGCGGGCGAGTTCATCGGCGTCATCTACGAAGACGAGGACGAGGCCGGCTCCTACATGTTCGAGATGGCCATCCTGGCGGAAGACCTGGTGTAGGGGCTTTGGTCCCGCGCGAAGCCTACAGCTATCGCCGGGACCCTGCCGTGCCGTCGTTTCCCGACGACAGGCCGATCATCGTCTTCGACGGCCACTGCGTCTTCTGCAGTTCCGGCATGCGCATGATC
>JANPKF010000558.1:0-2229 GCA_031425895.1 Caulobacteraceae bacterium
TCCGCCTTTTTCGAGCCCCTCGGCATGGCGGACACGGGCTATGACGATGGGGCTTCGGACGTGGTCATGGGCTATGCCAACCTTGGCGGCGGCGGTCCGTCGCCCCAGCCCGACGCCAATGTCAGCATCATCGTCGGGGCAGGGGCCCTGTACTCCACGCTTGACGACCTGCTGGTCTGGCAGCGCGCCCTCAACGGCGGCCGCCTGCTGAGCCCGTCCAGTTATGCGATGATGATCGCCGATCACGCGCCGTCGGACACGCCGGATGAGCGCGGCCGACCGAGACGGGACTGGGGCTTCGGCCTGTTCTCCAACAGCCTCGGCCGGCGCGTTTCGCCGCCTTTCCTCGATCGTCAGATATTCCACACCGGCAGCTGGTCGGGGTTCCGCAACCTGATGAGTTATCAGCCCGACGGTGACGTCACCGTGATCGTTCTGTCCAACAATTTCCACCAGCGCGACGCGGTGTTCCTGCTGTCCCAGCAGGGGATGGCGGAGGCCTTGGGGCGGCCTTTCCCGACGGCGATGGCGCGTTAGCCCGCGGGCCCTGCGTGCGCGTCGCGCCAGTTCGGCTTCGCGGGGCTGACCTCGCCGAGACGACCGGTCGGCGGCGCTTGGCGGATCAGGAGATCTGCGCCAGCTCCACACTCAGCCGCGCCGCCGTCAGCTCGCGGGCCTTCTGACGCGCCGGGCGGGCGAAGGCGCGGGCATAGAAGGCGGCGACCTTGGGATAGCTGTCCATCAGGTCGGTCTCGCGGATCTCGCGAAGGACGTCGGCCAGGGTGAGGTCGGCGATGGTGAAGTCGTCGCCGGTGATCCAGTCGTGCCTCTCCAGCTGACGCTCCAGCCCTGCCAGCCAGCGCGTCGCTATGCCGACCAGGAATTCGCGCGCCTTCGGGTCCTCGCCCATTAAGCCGGCGTCGTACATGGCGATCATCGACAGCGGCGGCGCGACGGTGGCGGTGGCGGCAAAACACCACTGGATCACCTTGAGGCGGCCGGCGTCATCGGACGGCATCAGCTTGCCGGAGACCTCGGCGAGATGGATCAGGATGGCGCAGGATTCGGCGATCACCAGGCCGTCGTCTTCCAGCACCGGAATCTGGTTGAAAGGACTGATCGCCGCGAACGCGGGGCTGCCAGCCTCCCCGCCCAGATAGTTGAGCCCGCGCACCTCGTAAGGCAGGCCCGTCTCCTCCAGCGCCCACTGGATGCGGATGTCCTTGGTCTCGCCGATCCCGCCCGGGAACATGTTGGCGAAAGCGTGAAGGGTGATCATGGGGTGCTTCTGAAGGGGAATAGCGCCCGCAGGCGCGCGTCCCGCAGCCACAGCCCGCCCCACATGACCAGGCCCAGATAGACGCTGAACAGGGTGTGGCTGAACAAGGGGTCGTTGACACGCAGGTGGGACGCCAGCGCTCCGCCGAGATAGCCCATCATGAGCACCGCCCCGAATACGGACGTGCGCGGGATGAGGTAGAACACGAGGCACGACAGCTCGATGATACCGAGCAACAGGGTCTTGTCCGGGGTCCAGCCGGATGTCGTCATGTTCGCGGCCACGACCTCGGGCAGGAAGAATTTGGGGTAGATCGAGGCACCCAGCATGAACAGGGCGAACAGGCCGGTCAGCACGCGACCGGCCCAGACCATGGGCGGGGCCTTCATCGTTCAAACTCCAAGAGCGGCATCAGCGGCCGCAAAATGAGCCATCTGGTCAGCGTGGGCCTTTTCAAAAGACGGCCGCGCGGTGATCCGGGCCACATAGGCCTCGGTCGCGGGTCGGTCCCCGAATGCGCGGACGTCCGGGACGCGCAAGACGTCCGCCATGAGCAGGTCGGCGACGGTGAACCGTCCGGCCGCCAGCCACTCACGGTCCTTCAGAACCGTCTCGATATTGTCGAGACGCTTGCTCAGCCAGTCGGTCAGTCCAGTCTCCGTGGAACCCGTGATCTTCAGGAACCACCAAGGAAGGCTGACCATTTCGACGGAGTTGAGCGCGGCGAAGATCCATTGGACCGTCGCCGCCTTTCCCACCGGATCGCGCGGCATCAGGGCGTCGCTCTTTCTCGCCAGGTGCAGCAGTCCGGCTCCGCTTTCGAACACCTCCAGTTCACCGTCGCTCAGGAACGGGATCTGGCCGAACGGCTGGTGAGCCAGGTGCTCGGGCCCTCGGCCGTCGAAGGGCACGGTCGCGGTTGCATATGAGAACCCGGCCTCCTCGCAGGC
>JANPKF010000559.1:0-1994 GCA_031425895.1 Caulobacteraceae bacterium
CATAGCCAAGGCCCGGCTGGCCTTCGCCCTGGGCCCAGCTGTTCATGCGGTCGCAGAACGCCCGCGAACCACCGGTCGGCGCGGGGATGGCCCACACCCTGTTCTTGGCGTCCGCGCCCAGGATCTTGGCGAACAGGCCAAAGCCGCCGTCACGGAAGTGCTCGGAGACGTCGGCCATCTTGATCGGGTTGCGGGTGTCCGGCTTGTCGCTGCCGTACCACTTCATCGACTGGGCGTAGGTCAGGCGCTCGAAGCCGCTATGCTCCAGCGTTGCGCCAAAATCGTTGGTGAAACTATGAGTCCCAGAAATGGGCGACACCGGCTTGCCGCCCGAGAATTCCTCGAACACGCCGTGCATCACCGGCTCGATGGCCGCGAACACGTCTTCCTGGGTCACGAAGCTCATCTCGACGTCGAGCTGGTAGAATTCCAGGCTCCGGTCGGCGCGCAGGTCTTCGTCGCGGAAGCACGGGGCGATCTGGAAATAACGGTCGAAGCCCGACACCATCAGCAGCTGCTTGAACTGCTGCGGGGCCTGGGGCAGCGCGTAGAACTTGCCCGGGTGCAGACGCGACGGCACCAGGAAGTCGCGCGCGCCTTCCGGCGACGAGGCGGTCAGGATCGGCGTCTGGTACTCGAGGAAGCCCTGGCCGACCATCCGCGAGCGGATGCTGTGGATGACCTTGGAACGCAGGATGATGTTCTTGTGCAGCGTCTCGCGGCGCAGGTCGAGGTAGCGGTGCTTGAGGCGGATTTCCTCGGGGTAGTCGGGCTCGCCGAACACCGGCAGCGGCAGCTCGGCCGCTTCCGACAGGACCTCGACCGAGGTGACCCGCACTTCGACTTCGCCGGTGCCGAGGTTGGCGTTGATGGTCTCCGCCGATCGGGCGACGACTTCGCCGTCCACCCGGATGACGCTTTCGGCCCGCAGCCGCTCGACGGCGTCGAAACCGGGCGTGCCCGGGTGCAGGACCAGCTGGGTCAGGCCGTAATGGTCGCGCAGGTCGATGAACAGCAGGCCACCGTGGTCACGCTTGCGATGGATCCAGCCGGACAGGCGCACCGTGGCGCCGGTGTCGGTGGCGCGCAGGGCGCCGCAGGTATGGGTGCGATAGGCGTGCATGAATCTGTGCTTTGGAGTCGGAATTTCGAGAGGCGCGGAAGGGCGCATGAGGGCCTTGGAAAGTCAAGGCAAACGGCGCTTCAGTCGGTGCTTTCGACCAGCGCCCAGACGATGTTTGGAACCGCGAAGGAGACCCCATCCCCCTGGTTCCAGTGCGCTTCCGGGTTCCAGATCCAGTCCCCGCCGCCCTCGACCCAATCAGTCGCCAGCCGCGCCTTCACGGCCTCAAGGTCGAGGTCGCTGAAGGTCGGCGTCACCTCGATCCAGCCCTCTTCCTTGTAGTAGGGCTCGACCAGCAGGCTCTTGACCGTCGCCACGCCCTCCAGTGCGACCAGCAGGTCGCGGGCGACGTCGAGCGCATCGCTCATGGTGGCGACCTTGGCGAAGCTGCGCAGGAATCCTTGAGGCATGTTTCCCCCGTTGCGCCGGGCGGCGAAGCCGGATCATCTGGCCGCATGTCCGAAGACCTCTATGACCCCCGGTTCGTCAAGGCCGTCTTCGACCGTTGTTCGGACCGCTACATCGCTTTCAGCTACATCTGCTCGATGGGTTTCACCGAGCGGTGGCGGCGTCAGTGCGTGGCGCTGATGCCGGCGCCGGCCGTGGCGGCGCCCAGCGGCTACGACTTCATGGCCGGCACCGGCGAGGTCTGGCCGCATCTGCTGAAGCGATTCCCGGACCTTGGCGCCATCACCGCCGTCGACATCTCCTCGGGCATGCACAGGCGGGCGTTGGAGCGGCTGCAGGCGATGCGGGCCCACAAGATCGCCTTCATCGAGGACGACCTGCTGGCCAGCGACCTGGCCACCGAAAGCGCCGACTTCGTGATCGCAAGCTTCGGGCTGAAGACCTTCAATCCCGAGCAGCATGG
>JANPKF010000560.1:0-2081 GCA_031425895.1 Caulobacteraceae bacterium
GCCGCCGCTTCCGCCAGCGGGAACGTCCGGTCGACCACCGCCTTGACCTTGCCGGCTTCGACCCAGGGCCAGACCACCCGCTCGATCTCGGCCGCCAGCCGCGCCTTCTCGTCCGCCGACCGCGGCCGCAGCGTCGAACCGGTCAGCGTCGCCCGCTTCATCATCAGCCCGAACACCGGAACCTCCAGCGTCGGTCCGCCCAGGGCCGCGATGTAGACAATCCGTCCACCGGTCTTCAGCGCCGACAGGTTCTTCGCGAAATAGCTGGCCCCGACCATGTCGAGCACCACATCGACGCCGCCGGCTTCCCTGGCCACCGCCTCGAAGTCCTCGGTCGTCACATCGACCGCCACATCGGCCCCCAGGCTGAGCGCCTGAGCCTTCTTGTCGGCGCCGCGCCCGGTGGCGATCACTTTCGCCCCGGCCGCCTTGGCCATCTGGATCGCCGTCACCCCGATGCCGCTGGTCGCGCCGTGGATCATCAGGGTCTCGCCGGCCTTCAGCGCCCCGTGCTCGAAGACGTTGGCGTAGACGGTGAACACCGTCTCCGGCAGACCCGCCGCCTCGATCAGTGAAAGCCCCTTCGGAATGGGCAAGGCGTGCCGGGCGTCGACCACCGCATACTCGGCATATCCGCCCCCACCGAGCAGGGCGCAGACCTGATCGCCGGCCTTCCAGCGACCGGCCCCTTCGACCACTTCACCGGCCACCTCCAGCCCCAGCACCGGCGAGGCGCCGGGGGGAGGCGGATAGGCGCCCAGGCGCTGGACGATGTCGGGACGGTTGACGCCCGCCGCCTTGACCCGGATCAGGACATCGCCCTCGCCCGCGACGGGAATGGGCGCCGTTTCGGGCCGCAGGGCCTCTGCAGGCCCCTTGCCGCCCTCGATGCCGATGGCGGTCATGGTCTGGTCGGTCATGGGATCGGTCCCTCAAAGCTTGCGCGCGGCGCGGTTGCGAGGTGAGATAGGCGGAAACACGGACTTTCGCGATAGGGAGCGACGGCAATGATCGACGAACCCCTCGGGCCCCGGCCGGGCCGCGGCGACAGCCTGCTGGCGCTGAGCCGCGAGGATCTGGAAATCTACGGCGTCTCGGAACTGGCGGAGCGGATCGAGGCGCTGCAGGCCGAAATCGCCCGCAGCCAGGCGCAGATCGACAAGAAAAACGCCGGAAAATCAGCCGCCGACGCCCTGTTCAACTTCAAGAACGGTTGAGAAGGCAAACGCGGAGTTAAGAGGTTGGCACGCAGGTTGCAGTCAAACCGGTCCGAAGGGCCGTGTACGGCTCGCTTGCGTAGATTGTAGGGGCGGAGTGTCCATGAACGAAGTTGGCGCGCTGGAGACGGCGCCGTGGCGGGCCGGGGTGATCTCGGATTTCGCCCGGTCGGAGCTGTTTGATCGCACCTTCCAGGAGGGCATGGACCTCGTGGAGGAAACCGCCGCCTATCTCGACGGGGCGGGCCGTCAGGACAGCAAGCTGCTCAGCCGCAACGCCGCCCTGGCCTACGCCTCCGAAAGCATGCGCCTGACCACCCGACTGATGCAGGTGGCCAGCTGGCTCCTGGTCCAGCGCGCCGTCCGCGAGGGCGACATGGCCCCGGACGCCGCCTGCGACGACCGCTACCGCCTCGGCGCCGAGGCGGTCTGCACCGGCGAACAGAGCGAAGAACTGCTTCCGCTCGGCCTGCTGGCCCTGCTCGACCGCTCGGGCCGGCTCTATGACCGCGTGCGGCACCTGGACAAGCGCATGTACGTCGAGGCCGTGGCGGACGAGGTTCCCAACGCCGTGCTGAGCCAGTTCGACCGCCTGCGCACGGCATTCAGCGGGATGGACGCCTGAGCGACAGCAAGAAAGCCCCAGGTCCTTGGAGGCTTTTGGCGGCCGCCGCCCTCATCGCGGTCGTGTCGCCGGTTGCTTACGTGGGCATGATCGGCGTGCAGGTTCTTGCCAATCCGATCGTGGTCGTCATCAACAGCCGGTCAACTGAACCGCTGACCCTCTCGGTTCGGATGTCGCGAGGCCGGCCCCTTTGGGAGGGCCGGCTCAAGCCCGGCGGCACGGCGCGCGGCGCGATGAAG
>JANPKF010000561.1:0-3081 GCA_031425895.1 Caulobacteraceae bacterium
GCGACCAGGTGGTCATCGACTTCATCGGCCGCGTCGACGGCGTCGCCTTCGAGGGCGGCACGGCCACCGACGTGGAGCTGGTGATCGGCTCGGGCCAGTTCATCCCGGGCTTCGAGACCCAACTGGTCGGCGCCAAGCCGGACAGCGACGTCACCGTGAAGGTGACCTTCCCGGCCGAGTACCAGGCCGCCGCCCTGGCCGGCAAGGACGCCGAGTTCGAGACCAAGGTGAAGGAAGTCCGCGCGCCCGTGGACAGCCCCGCCGATGACGCCTTCGCCGAGCGCCTGGGCATCGAGAACCTGGAGAAGCTCAAGGAGCTGGTGAAGGGCAATCTGGAAGAGCAGTACGCCGGCGCCAGCCGCTTCAAGCTGAAGCGCGCCCTGCTGGATGAGCTGGACACCAAGCATGACTTCCCGCTGCCGCCGAAGATGGTCGAGGCCGAGTTCGCCTCCATCTGGCAACAGGTCCAGCAGGACAAGGAGCGCGGCGGATTGCCGCCCGAGGACACCGAAAAGACCGAGGACCAGCTTCAGTCCGAGTATCGCAAGATCGCCGAGCGCCGGGTCCGCCTGGGCCTGGTCCTGGCCGAGATCGGCCGGACCAACAACGTCCAGGTGACCAACGAGGAGCTGCAGAACGCCGCGGTGACCGAAGCCCGTCGCTACGGCCAGCAGGCCCAGCAGATCTTCGACATGTTCATGAAGGACCAGAACTTCCAGGCCCAGCTGCGCGCCCCGATCTTCGAGGACAAGGTCGTCGACCTGATCGTCGGCCAGGCCAAGGTGAAGGACCAGAAGGTCTCCAAGGAAGAGCTGCTCAAGGAAGACGACATGCCCGAGGGCTACGGCGCCTAAGACCGGCTCAATCGGCTGTCATGACGATCAAATCCCTCCCCGGACCGGGGAGGGATTTTCTTTAGGACTCTTGGTCACCTTGCAACGGCCCCTCCGCCACGCGATATCGGAGGGGAACGCGGCGCTGCGTGCAGAGTCGCATCATTCGAGAGAGGCTTTACCCAAATGCGTGACCCCATGACCGCGCTGAACCTCGTCCCGATGGTGGTCGAGCAGACCAGCCGCGGCGAGCGCGCCTTCGACATTTTCTCGCGCCTGCTCAAGGAGCGGGTCATCTTCCTGAACGGACCGGTCGAGGACGGCATGTCGGCGCTGATCTGCGCCCAGCTCCTGTACCTGGAGGCCGAGAACCCGAAGAAGGAAATCCAAATGTACATCAACTCCCCCGGGGGAGTGGTGACGTCCGGCCTCGCGATCTATGACACCATGCAATACATCAAGAGCCCGGTGACGACGCTCTGCATGGGCATGGCCGCCTCGATGGGCAGCCTGCTGCTCTGCGCCGGCGCTGCCGGCCAGCGGATTTCGCTGCCGAACGCCCGGATCATGGTTCACCAGCCCAGCGGCGGCTTCAGGGGACAGGCCTCGGACATAATGCGTCACGCCGAGGACATCCTGAAGACCAAGCAGCGCCTGAACGAGATCTACGTCAAGCATTGCGGCCGCACCTATGAAGAGGTCGAGACCACCCTCGACCGCGACCACTTCATGAGCGCCGAGGAAGCCAAGGCCTGGGGTCTGGTCGACCACGTGCAGAGCTCGCGCGAAGAGACCGAAGCCGGCGCCGGCTGAGGTATTTGAAGGCGAAATGCAGGCGGCCCGCAGCGATGCGGGCCGTTTTGCGTATCAGGGCCTGCCCTTGAAGACGCGGTAGCCGGCCTCGTCGGCGATGGCCAGCATCTCCTTGTCGCCGGCCGTGTCGCCATAGGCGGCGGTCAGGCGGACGTCCTCGCCATAGACTTCCCGCAGACGGCGGACCTTTTCGGGGCCGCGGCAATTCTGGCCGGCGAAGACGCCCAGGCAGCGGCCGTCGGCATCGAAGGCCAGTTCCGTGCCGATCAGGCCGTCGGCGCCCAGGCCCCGGGCGAACGGGGCGACCACGAAATCAGGCGAGGCGGTGACGATAATGGTCTTGGCCCCCTTGGTCCGCCAGCGCCGCCAGGTCTCGACGGCGTCGGGCCGCATCAGCCGACCGGAGTTTTTCTCGGCGAATCGCCGGGCCTCTTCCTGCAACTGGTCCTGGCGCGAGCCCTTGAGAAACTCGCGCACGGCGGCGGCCTTCAGCTTTCCGCGATTGCGGTCGAACAGATAGGCGATGACCTGCGGGGTCAGCTTCAGGCAGCCGATTGTGTAGCGGAGCGATCCGGCCCGCCATTTCAGGAAGGCGGTGAAACTGTCGCGCACCGTCATCGTGCCGTCGAAATCGAAGGCCACCATGCCGAGCTCGTGCAGGGGATCGGTCATGATCCCACCGCCGACATTCAGTCGTCCGAGCATTGTCGCCTTGCGCGCCATAATCCCCATATAGCCCGAACGTCGGGCCTTTCCCCATTCCAGACGCCGCTTGCATCACGATTCGTCACAATCAAGCGATGCGGCTGCGCCACAGCCGTTGTCGGGATACAACGGACACACCATCTATCTGTTAACGATGGATCGGCTATTCGAGTCGATCTGTGGGCATTGTTCCTGGCCCTTTGTCATCGCGGCGCTTGCCGCGAGGCGGCGGATCGGGGAATGTCAAGGTTTAGACAACCCGCACAGTGTAACCTGCGAATCCAACTCGCAGGATCGTTCCGCGGGGAGGGGGCGTTAAAGCCGCAAGGCTGGCTCGCCCCGGAGTGTGAGAAGCGAAATGACCAAGGCCGCCAGTGGCGACTCGAAAAGCACCCTGTACTGCTCCTTCTGCGGAAAGAGCCAACATGAGGTGCGCAAGCTGATCGCCGGCCCGACCGTGTTCATCTGCGATGAATGCGTCGAGCTGTGCATGGATATCATCCGCGAGGAGCACAAGATCGCTTTCGTGAAGTCGAAGGACGGTGTCCCGACTCCGAAAGAGATTCGTGAAGTCCTCGACGACTATGTGATCGGCCAGGAGCACGCCAAGAAGGTGCTCTCGGTGGCGGTGCACAACCACTACAAGCGCCTCAACCACGCCGCCAAGAACAGCGACGTGGAACTGGCCAAGTCGAACATCCTGCTCGTCGGCCCGACCGGCACCGGCAAG
>JANPKF010000562.1:0-18454 GCA_031425895.1 Caulobacteraceae bacterium
CACCTGCCGGCCGACCGCAAGCGGCTGTGGACCTATTTCAAGCTCTGGCCGAACGTCGCCTTCGACGTCTATCCCGATCAGATCGACTTCATGCAGTTCCTGCCCGTCTCGCCGACCAGGACGATGCTGCGCGAGATCGCCTATGTGCTGTCGGACGAGCGGCGGGAGATGAAGGCGGCGCGGTATCTCAACTGGCGGATCAACCGGCTGGTCAACATCGAGGACAAGGCCCTGATCGAACGGGTCCAGGCCGGCATGGCCTCGTCCAGCTACGCCATGGGCCCGCTCAGCGAGAACGAGGTGGCGCTGAAGAGCTTCGCCCGGAGGATGCGAACGCTGATCCCGGAATCGGCGCTTCCGACGGCTCCCGCCAGGGGCTGGGCCCGCTAACCTTCGGTTAGATCGCCCCGCGCCGGATCACCAGGTTCCTGATCTCCGTCATGTCTTCCATGGCGAACCGCACCCCTTCGCGGCCCAGTCCTGAGTCCTTCACCCCGCCGTAGGGCATGTTGTCGACGCGGTAGCTCGGAACGTCGTTGATCAGGATGCCGCCGACCTCCAGCTCGTCCCAGGCGGCCATGGCCTTGTGAATGTCGCGGCTGAAGATACCGGCCTGCAGGCCAAAGCGGCTGTCGTTGACCTCGTCCAGCGCCGCCCTGAAGTCGCTGAACTTCGAGAGGATGGCCACCGGCCCGAACGCCTCCTCGTCGCGCAGCTTCAGTCCTCGCGGCACGTTCTCCAGCAGGGTGGCGTCGAGCATCGCCCCGTCGCGCTTGCCTCCGCAGAGTAGAGTGGCCCCGGCCCCTACAGCCTCCTCGATCCAGCTCTCCAGCCGGGTAGCCTCCTTCACGTCGATCATCGGCCCGATGAAGGTGTCCTCCTCGCGCGGATCGCCCGCCACCAGGGCCTTCGTCTTCGTCACCAGGATGTCCTTCAGCCGGTCGTACAGACTCTCATGGACGATGATCCGCTGCACGCCGATGCAGCTCTGGCCCGACTGGTAGAAGGCCCCGAAGATAATCCGGGTCGCGGCGTCTTCGAGATCGGCGTCGGCATCGACGATCACCGCCGCGTTGCCGCCCAGCTCCAGCACCACCTTCTTCTTGCCGGCCTTGGCCTTCAGAGCCCAACCCACTTCCGGCGAGCCCGTGAAACTCAGCAGCTTCAGCCGGTCGTCGGTGGTGAACAGGTCCGAGCCGTCCCGCGTCGCCGGCAGGATCGAGAAGGCCCCCTTCGGCAGGTCGGTCTCGGCCAGCACCTCGCCGATGATCAGCGCCCCCAGCGGCGTGCGGCTCGCCGGCTTCATGACAAAGGGACAGCCCACCGCCAAAGCGGGGGCGATCTTGTGGGCCGCCAGGTTGAGCGGGAAGTTGAACGGCGAGATGAAGCTGCAGGGTCCGATAGGCACCCGCTTCCACATGCCCTGATAACCGCGTGCCCGCGCCGAGATGTCCAGCGGCTGGACCTCGCCGGTCATCCGCACGCTCTCTTCGGCGGCGATGCGGAAGGTGTCGATCAGTCGGCTGACCTCGCCGCGCGAGTCGCGGATCGGCTTGCCGGCCTCGATGCACAGGGCATAGGCCAGCTCGTCCTGCCGTTCGGTGAAGCGCTTGACGCAATGGGCCAGCACCGCCTGGCGCTCATAGGCCGCCATCCGCGCCATCGGCCCGGTCGCTTCGACGGCCGCGGCGATGGCCTGGTCGATCAGCCCCGCGTCGGCCATGGCCACATGGGTCGCCACCCGGCCGGTGATCTTGTCGGTGACCTCCAGGTCGAGGTTGGGGGTCACTGCCTGATTGGCGAGGTACAGCGGATAGGCGCTCTTGATCGGCGGCATGTCTTGGGGCTCCAGCACCGGCGTAACGCTACACCGCCGCGCTGAGTTCGCGGATGTCCTTGTTGAGGATGCGGTCGTTGTCCGAATAGTCGATGGGGACCTCGACCAGGTGTACGCCCGGACTGTCCAGGCATTGGCGCAACAGGGCCGGCAGGCCGGCGGCGCTGTCGACCCGGTGGCCGTGGGCGCCGTAGCTCTCGGCATATTTGACAAAGTCCGGGTTGCCGTAGGTCAGGCCCCAGTCCCTGAAGCCCATGTTGGCCTGTTTCCAGCGGATCATGCCGTAGCTGTTGTCATTGAGGATCAGCACCACGATGTTCAGCCCGAGGCGCACGGCCGTCTCCATCTCCTGGCTGTTCATCATGAAGCCGCCGTCGCCGCACACCGCCATCACCTTGCGGCCAGGGAAGACCATGCTGGACGCCATGGCCGAGGGCAGGCCCGCTCCCATGGTCGCCAGGGCGTTGTCGACCAGCACGGTGTTGGGCATGTAGGCCGGGTAGTTGCGGGTGAACCAGATTTTGTAGACGCCATTGTCCAGACAGATGATGCCGTCGTCAGGCATCACCCTGCGGACCTGGTCGACCAGGTACTGCGGATATATGGGACAGCGCAGGTCGTTCACGGAGGCCGCGTTGTGGGCCAGCTCGGCGGCTCTGGCACGCTGCATGGACGCAAAGGTCCAGTGCGGCTGGGGATCGAGGACTTCCTTCAGCTGCCAGATGGCGTTGGCGATGTCGCCGACCACCTCGATCTGAGGGAAGTAGACCGGATCGACCTCGGCTGAGCGGAAGCTGACGTGGATAACGTCGGCGCCGCCCGCCTTCATGAAGAAGGGCGGCTTTTCGATCACGTCGTGGCCGACGTTGATGATGACATCGGCCGCCTCGATGCAGCGGTGCACGAAGTCGCCCGACGACAGCGCCGCGCAGCCCAGATAGCCCGGCCCGCGCTCGTCGATGACGCCCTTGCCCAGCTGGGTGGTGATGTAAGGGATGCCGGTCTTGGCCGTGAACTCGGTGAGCATCCGGCTGGTCATCTTGCGGTTGGCGCCGGCCCCGATGACCAGCAGCGGCGATTTGGCCCGGGCGATCCGCGCCGCCGCCGCCTGGATACATTTCTCGTCCGGGATGGGCCGCCGCACCACGCTGGCCGGAATCGGCGTCGAGCTGGTCTGTTCGTGGGCGATGTCTTCCGGGAACTCCAGGTGGGTCGCCCCCGGCTTCTCTTCCTGGGCCAGGCGGAAGGCCTCGCGGACCCGGGCCGGGATGTTGTCGGCCGAGGCCAGCTGGTGGGTGTATTTTGTGATCGGCCGCATCAAGTCGACGACGTCGAGGATCTGGAACCGGCCCTGTTTGGACGATTTGATCGGCTTTTGACCGGTGATCATCATCATCGGCATGCCGCCCAGCTGGGCATAGGCGGCGGCGGTGACCAGGTTGGTCGCGCCCGGCCCCAGGGTCGCGATGCAGACCCCGGCCTTGCCGGTGTGGCGGCCATAGGTCGAGGCCATAAAGCCGGCCCCCTGCTCGTGCCGGGTCAGGATCAGCTTGATCCTGGTGCTGCGCGACAGGCTGTCGAGTACGTCGAGGTTCTCCTCTCCAGGCACGCCGAAGACATACTCAACGCCCTCCTGCTCGAGGCAGGCGACGAACAGGTCAGAGGCCTTGGTCATGGTCTTCTCCGGGGCGGACGCGGAGGCGGCCGCCGGGTGGGACGCGGGCTGGGACACAGGTACAGCGACAGGAGGCGGAACAGGCAGGGCGGTGTCGAACAGGCGGGAGCGATGCCGCCGGCGAGCGGCGCGGCGTTGGGCCCCGCGGGCGACCAGGGCGACGAGCAACAGGCCGACGACCACGCCGCCGCCGATCCAGGCCGCGCCGGGGACCTGGCCCCAGGCCATCAACGTCTCGACAATCCGCCCCATCGCCCCCGTCCTCTTCCGATCCACCATGACCCACCCACCGAAACTTGACGAGCGGCGTCATGCGAAGCCTCCAGAATGAGAACGGGGGCGAACCCTGCGGCCCGCCCCCGTCCTTTGGTTCAGACTGTCAGCCCGATCAGGGCTGGCCGACACCCAGCGCCAGCAGCGTCTCGCTGGTCACCCCGGCCGACAGTCGCCGGTCGGTCTGGAAGCGGTTCAGCGCCGTCTGGGTGCGGTTGTTGAACACCCCGTCGCGCGGACCGGTGTAGTAGCCGCGCAGGCCCAGGGCCGACTGCATGTCCCGCACCAGCTGCGGGGTCACCCGCACCTGCTGGGGGCCGCTTTCGACGTAGGGACGCGGGCCCGTGGTCGGCGAGCCGTACATGCCGCCCGGCGCGGCCGGCCCGGTGCAACTGTCGACGCAATCCTTGCCGTAGCCACCGCCCTGCGGCGGAGGACGCGGGGGCGGGGGCGGGGCCGTGTAGCTGGTCTTGTCGGCGCAGATGACTTCACGCCATTGGAAGCTGGTATCAGTCACCATCCGCGACTTGGTCACCGTCTTGTAGGTGGCCGGGATCGTGTAGGTCTCGACCCGCTCCTTGGTGATCACGACGCGCACGCGGACCGAGCGGTACTCGGCCGGGATGACGCGCTTTTCGACGCGGGCTTCCTGGTCGATGACCTGGCGGGTGACAACCTGCGTTTCGGCCGGCACCTGGATCTGCACCGTGCGTTCCGGGGTGCGCAGCACCTTGCGGGTGACGGTGGAGTATTCAGCCGGCACTTCGACCAGGCAGAGCACTTCGCCGGTCGACAGCACCTTGTAGTGGTTGGGATCGCTCGGCCGCTGGTCCTTCGGCACGCCGCGGCGCCACTCGAAGTGGGCCTCGCGGACCATGACCCGCTCGGTGATGGTCTCATAGACAGCCGCCACAGTCTCGGTGCGGACCGACGCCTGCTTGAGGATCACCGTCTCGGTCACCGTGCGATAGGTGGCCGGCATGGTGATGTACTCGACCCGCTCCTCGCGGACGAGAACCTGCTGCAGCTCTTCACCATAGACGGCGGGGATCACCCGGGTCTCGGTGCGGGCCGGCGAGTCGACGATCTGCTCGGTGTAGCTCTCGTAGGACGGCGGGATCAGCACCTTCTCGTAGCATTTGCCCGGCACGGCGTTCGGCGGGAAGTCGCTCCCCGGCCCTCCTGCCATGGCGCTGCCTGCGGAAAGCGCCAGCAGCGTCGCGCCCAGCGCCACACCGCCCAAAAGTTTCGACCTACCCATTTTGGCTCTACCCCTTGTCCTAGCCCTGATTAACCATAGTCGCGCTGAGATTTCCGCCAAGAGGAAACAGCGTTATTCCCGCGTCGGGCGAGGCGAATACCGATGAGTCTCGCGAAGCAAGCGATCTTCCGCCAATTATTCGCCTCGCAGGGGAATTAACGCCGGGAAGCGGCGAGTAATAATTCGCCACTTTGGGCGGCTTACGCCATCCACGTCAGCTCGGCGTCGACGATGACCGACAGCAGGGTGGTGGCCGTGGTCGTTCCCCGTCCCTCCAGAGGCGTCACGGTGATGCGCAGGGTTCGGCTCTTGCGGGCCGTGCCGTTCCAGGCCGCGTCCAGGTTGATGCGCAACCCCTGGCGCGACTCGCAGGCCCCCGACGGCACCAGGAACAGGGCGTCCTGGTAGACCTCCTGGCTGTCCGCCAGGGCGCTGATTCGGATCACCGACGCCGCGTCCGGGTCGGGCTTGACCTCGATATAGCCCGTGGCCGCCGCCTTGCTGGGCTCTATGGCCTCGTCCGGCACGGTGACCAGCGCCGTCTGCGGCGTCAGGATGTCGCCGGACAGGTTGATCGTCTTGGACTGAACCTGCCGCATCGGCGGGGCGAGGAAGACGATCGGCGGGGTCATGTCGAAGGGATAGTCGTAGCCGAAGTTCGACGTCCGCATGGTCGAGGCCGCGTTCACCGTCGGCGCCAGCCTGCCACGCGTGTCCATGAAGCCGCTGAACTGCTCGTCGCGCCAGGGCTTGGGATACAGGCCGTCGCTGTTCTTGGAATGCCACTGGGTCCAGATGCGGTCGATGTTGCAGTGGTGCATCCAGAACAACGGATCATTCGGCGCCCGGTCGAGCCGGCCCATGTCGCCGCCGACGAAGCCGTGGATCATGTTGTGGCCGCTCCACTCGGCCGAGCCCGAATAGCCGCCCTGGGCCGGTGTGCCGACATTGCGGGCCCGGCCGAAAAAGGTGGAGAAGTCATCGGTGATCCGGCCCTGGAAGCGCTGGCCGTTGCGCTGCATGAAGGCCCGCAGGCTGTCGGCCGGCCTGGCGTCTCGCCGCAGGGCGAAGGCCGGATCGGACGAGACGATGGCCGGCATGCGGTCATCGTCCCAGTCCCAGTAGGGCAGGCTGAAGTTGGCCTTGCCGCTGAACCGCGCCACCTGCCGCTCGAACCAGACCAGCTGCAGCCGATGCCAGGGCAGGAACCGCCAGGACGAATGGTGCCGCTGGCGCATGTCGGCGTGCAGGGCGATCTGCTGTTCCCAGACCCCGGCCTGCTTCATCAGCGGGATGGCCCGGCGCAGGGCGACGAGGTCCGGATCGTTGGCGGTCAGGCTGGAGATCGGGCGGCGGATGCGCAACGTCTGGGCCATCGACAGGTCCACGCCCGCCAGTCCCGCGCCGACGAGGCCCGCAAGCGCCGCGCGCCGGTGAATGGCCATGATGGTACGCCCCCTGAAACAACCCTGCGCCGATTGGTTAATGTGAGCCGTCAGGAGTCAATCGCTGTCGCGCGGCGGGGGAAGTGGTGGCCCTGTCAGCGTCCAATCCCCGTCCGTCATCCCGGGCGCCCGCAGGGCGTCCCGTCTGATCCAACCTCACGCCAAAAAGACGCTCGACGCATCGTCCGGGCAGGCCAATAGTCCCCGCTTCCGACGGACCGCCCGGCAGAGGCGACCGCCCGCTCCTGGAGGCTGCTTTCATGATCACCAACCGTCGCCAGCTGTTGCTGGGCGTCGCCGCCGTCGGGGCGGTCGCCGGTCTTCCCCTTACCGCCTGCGCGCCGGCCGCCGTCACCACGGGCCCGGTCGACAACGCTGCGCTCGGCGCGCTGCTCGACGCCTTCGTGAACGAGATCCTCGTCGGCGCGCCCGAAACGGCGACCTCCCTCGGCCTCGACAAGGACGCCCTGGCCGGCCTCAAGGCCAAACTCTCGGACGCCTCCGCCGCCGGCCGCCGCAAGGTCGTCGCCGACTATAAGGACCGCGCGGCCCGCCTGAAGGCGATCGACCGCAGCAGCCTCAGCGACCGCGACACCACCCTCTACGACACCGTTCTGACCTCGCAGGAGCTGGGCGCGAAAGGCGGCGACTTCAGCTACGGCGGCGACTTCGCCAACCCCTATGTGCTCAGCCAGCAGAACGGTTCGGTCGGCGGCATTCCCGAATTCCTGAACAGCCAGCACCTGATCAAGGCCAGGGCGGATGTCGACGCCTACATCGCCCGAACCGAGGCGCTGGCCGGCGTCATCGACCAGGAGACCGAGCGCTTCAAGGCCGATGTCGCCGCCGGTGTCGTTCCGCCCGCCTTCATCCTCCCCAACCTGCTCGGTCAGCTGAAGGGCTTCCGCGCCCAGTCGGCCGGCGAGACCGGCCTGGTCAAATCGGTGGTCGACCGCGCCAAGGGCGCCAGCATCGCCGGTGACTTCGCCGCCCCGGTGACCACCCTGGTGAGCGACAAGATCTTCCCCGCCATTGATCGGCAGATCGCCGCCGTCGAGGCGGCGCTGAAGGTCGCCACCGCCGACGCCGGTGTCTGGAAGCTGCCGCAGGGCGAGGCCTACTACGGCTGGGGCCTGAGTCTCGGCACCACCACCACCATGACCGCCGACGAGATCCACCAGATGGGCCTCGAACAGGGCAAGGCCATCGATGCGGAGATGGACGCCCTGCTAAAGGGCGAGGGCTACACCACCGGCACGGTCGGCGAGCGGGTCAGCGCCCTGACCCGGGACCCCAAACAACTCTACGCCAACACCGAGGCCGGCAAGGCCGAGCTGATCGCCTACCTCAATGCCGGCGTCGACAAGATCCGCCCGCACATGACCACGCTGTCGAAGCTCGGCCTGAAAGCCCCGGTCGAGATCAGGCCCGTGCCCAAGGACATTCAGGATGGCGCCGCGCTCGGCTACATGAACTTCGCCGCCCTCGATGGCTCGCGGCCGGCCATCTACTATGTGAACCTCAAGGATACTGGCGCCTGGCCGCGCTACAGTCTCAACAGCCTGACCATGCACGAGGCCATCCCCGGCCACGCCTGGCAGGGCGCCTACCTGGCCGAAAAGCACGACCAGATTCACACCATCAGCTCGCTGATGGGCTTCAACGCCTTTGTCGAAGGCTGGGCCCTCTATGCCGAGCAGATGGCCGACGAGGTCGGTCTGTACAAGGATGATGCGCTCAGCAAGGTCGGCTACCTTCAGGCTCTGCGCTTCCGCGCCGCCCGGCTGGTGGTGGACACGGGTCTGCACGCCAAGCGCTGGACGCGCGACAAGGCCATCGCCTGGATGACCGAGGCCACCGGCCGCGCCACTGTCGCCGTCACCAGCGAGGTCGACCGCTATTGCGCCAGCCCCGGCCAGGCCTGCGGCTACAAGGTCGGCCACACCGAGCTGCTCCGCCTGCGCGAAAAGGCCAGGGCGGCGCTGGGGACGAAGTTCGACGTCCGGGACTTCAACGACACCGTCGTCGCCACCGGCGGCACGCCCCTGACGGTGCTGGGCACAGTGATCGACCGTTACATCGCCGGGGCGAAATAACCATCCGGTGACTGCCCTATGGCGCAGCCGGATGACTGTCACCGTCCAGCAGAGGGGAAGCGGAGACGGTCACGCTTGCGCGAGACCGCCACCAACGCTCGCCTTCCCCCTTGCGTTCCGCGCGTTCGATCGCCGGCCCGATCAGGCGGCCGGAGCGGGTTCCGCCCTAGCCGGGGTGGCCAGCCGCCAGGCTGAGCCAAGCATGTTCCCGACCGTCTCGATCATCATGAACAGGCCGATCAGGGTCAGCAGGGTGGCGAGGCTGAAGTGGCCATGGGCCATGCGCTGGGCGCCGTCGATCAGAGCCTGCATCGAGTCCACATGGATGACCGGCGACAGAGCCGAATAACTCCACAGCCAGAGCAGGCCGCCCAGTCGCACCAGCGCCAGGATCAGCTGTCCCAGGGCCGCCGTGCGCCGCGCGGCGGGGCGCCAGGCCCGGAACAGTTCCAGTCCGATCCGGGCCGCCAGGTAGACCAGGATCGGCCAGAAGGCGACCTCGACGATGCTGGTCAGGATCGCGCCGTAGTCGATGCCATCCAGCACCCAGCTGCCGGCGCCGGGGCGCAGGTCGGCGATGGGAAGCACGCCGGTCCACCACAGCAGCAGCACGGCGAAACCCATGGCCGCGCCAAGTGCGTTGGCGGCCGGGGAATTGGACTTGAACCCCATGTTGACGCTCATGCTATGGCTCTTGCTCTTCACCTTCTGACCTTCCTTGAAGCTGCGCTCGAGCGCCTCGGTGTCGAAAGCGGCCAGCTCGAACAGGTGCAGATCCTTGACCCGCCATTCACGCAGGAACTTCGGCTTCTCCGGCTGCCGTTCGATGATGAAGCCGGCGATCGCCGCGAAGCCGATCAGGGTGATGGCGCCTTGGAAAACGTTGCTGAAGGCGTGGCCTATCCCTTGGGCGAAGCCGATCTCGCCGACCAGCACCTGGATCGCCGTGGCGAGCAGGGTGATGATGATCAGCGCCGCCAGCCCGATCTTCACCGCGAACAGGAAGTAGGGATACAGCTCGGGCCCGATCAGGTGATTGGCCCCGGTGTGATAGCGCCCGGCGACCGACAGCGGATGGCCGACCTCCCGCAGGATCGTCTCCTGCTCGGCTTCGGTCAGCGGCCGGCCGAGCTCTTCCTCCTTCACCTCGAAGCGGGTGAGGATCATGTCGCGCAGCTCGGCGACGATGTCGTCGCGGGCGTCCTTGGGCAGCTGCGCCGCCACGGCCTTCAGGTATTGGTCCAGCAGGGTCATTGCCCCCTCCTTGAGAAATTCGTGGGTGTTCAGAGCATCCGGTCCAGCGAGGCGGAGATGCTCCGCCACTCGGCCGCCAGGCGCTCCAGCATGATCTGGCCTGCGGCGCTGAGGCGGTAGAACCGCTTCTTGCGCCGGTCTTCCTCGCGCCATTCGGAGTCGAGGAGGCCTTGCGATTCCAGTCGGCGCAGCAGGGGATAGAGGGTGCTCTCCTCCATCTCGAGGCCATCGCCGGCCAGGGCGACGCGCAGGGAATAGCCGTATTGCTCGGTCTTCAGCCGGGCCATGACGGCGA
The DNA here is from genome assembly GCA_031425895.1 of Caulobacteraceae bacterium. GTDB lineage: Bacteria > Pseudomonadota > Alphaproteobacteria > Caulobacterales > Caulobacteraceae > Caulobacter. The sequence continues at coordinate 10,137 of JANPKF010000562.1, forward strand.
GGATCAGGGACCCCCGGCGCAGTTCCAGCTTCAGGCTTTCAAACAGATCGGTCTCGGACATCACGGCACTGCCTTGGCATCACATAGTGTGTGACATACAGTGTATGGCGTATACTGTGCGAGGGAGTCAAGTCCGCTGGGGACTGGATCGCGGCGCAGAGATGGCGGGTGTTGGGCCTGGACGGTTGGACCCCCGTTCCTGTCCCCGATCGGCGCAGGTCGGGGACAGGTACGCCGGTCCAACGGCGGTGGAACCTGGAGCATCAGCCGCGCAGCGGCGAACCAGTCCCCCGCGGGCTTAGCCCTCGATCAAATAATGGATCGGCTTGAAACTGTGGTTGTTCGATTGCAGCGCCGAACAGGCGGTGAGCGCCACGATCAGGTCCATCTCGGCCTCAAGCAGGATGTGATCCCCCGCCTTGCTCAGCGGCGGCTCGACGGTCAGGGCCGAGGTCGCCGGATCGACCGTCACGTTCATGAAGATGTTGAAGGCCGTCGGGATCTGGTCGGGGGTCACGCCATAGGGCTCGAGCGCCTCGGCCAGATTGCCGAAACAGCCGCGGTGCGGATGCTGGTCGCCATAGATGATCCGGAAGGTGTCCTTCGAGCAGGGGGTCAGCAGGAAGTCATGCCGGCCGACTGTATCCTCGACGATGCGCAGCATGACGTTGCTGCGGTTGGAATAGAGGGGATCGCCGGTCGTCAGGTACAGCCTGGAGGCATAGTCCAGGCTGCGTCCGGAGCTGATCACCTCGCCGGTGTCGGCGGCGCTGAAGGCCAGCATGTCCGACACCTGCTCGCCCTGAGGATCGATCACCCGCAGGCGCTGGCCGGCCTGCAGCCGGAAGGCGACGCCGGTGCGCGGCGCGATCTCAATTGTCATTGGCATTGTCGGTCCGGGAAGCGGCCCCGCCGTAGGGGCATGTCAGCGGCGGCGGCGATTTGAACGGCGGGCTCCAGCGCGGACCGACCTGTCGGCCGCTGTACTGGCGGGCGGCGGAGATTTCGCCGTGGCCGGCCAGCATCGGATTGGTCGAGCCGGCGATGGCCACGTCGCGCTTGAGGATGGAAGAGCGCAGCTTTTCGTAGCGGCCCTGCTCGCGCAGGGTCTCGAACTGTCCGTGCGGGTTGAAGACGATCGCCGGGCGCTCGAACCGCCGCGCCGGCCGGCTGGCGCCGGGGTGAAGGCCGACGACGAAGAAGGCCTCCTCGCCGAAGCTCATGGCGAAGTGCGGGCTGTCGACATCGTCACTGACGCGCGGGTCGTGCAGGTAGCCGTTGAAGGCGTCCTTGTCGGCCAGCGACTGCAGCCGCCGCCACAGCGCCGCCTCGAACGCCGTCTCCTCCATCTGCTCGGGCTGATGGAAGACCACGGCCAGGCTCTGGAACGGGTGGGGGTCGGCCTTGTAGCGGGCGGCGAAGGCGGTCACCGCCGCGAAGATGGTAGTGTCGTCCCAGGAGGATCGGACATCGCGCGCCTCGATGATCTCCATCTCGGCCCGGGCCAGCGCCGATTTTGCGCCGACGCAGGGAAAGCTGGAGTCTTCCAGGAAGGCGGCAAACCGCTCACCCAATCCTTCGCCGCTCATGCTCGGCTCAGCCACGACCAATCAACCTTTCCAGAGCCCGGGCCAGCCGGCTCATTGAGCGGATCTTGTCGATCCAGGAGAGGGCGATAAGCGGCCCAAGGTCGGTTTTGTTCACGTCGACGATGTAGATTCTTCCGTCATGGCGATCGCGCAGGATGTCGAGCCCGCCCCAGTCGGCCCCCATGCGGGCGTTGAACTCAGCAATCAGGGCCCGCTCGCGCGGACTGAACACCTCGGCCGGGGCATGCAGGGTCGCGCGCCGGTTCTGGATGGCGAAGCGGCCTCCGGGTGGCTTGACCTTGATCCAGACCAGCACCGGCTCGCCGCCGGCGCAGGGCGTGCGCAGGTCCCGGCAGGCGCCGTCGTCGCCGGCGGTGTCGATCAGCTTCTGGTAGACGAAGCCGGGTCTCGGTGAGAGCGGCCCCTCGACGATCCGGCCGTCGTGGACGCCGTTCTTCTCGGACTTCTCGACGATCGGCCCGGCGGTCATCAGCGGATCGACGCTGAGCCGATAGCCGAACACGGCCTCGAACACCGAGGCGACATGGCTTTTAGAGACGTCGGCACAGCCGAAGTTGAGACCCCGCAACGGGCCGGCGCTTTCCGGAACCCCGACCGTCACATCGTCGAAATAGAAGGCCGCCGCCGCGTCGCCCGGCCGCCGGGCCACATCGATGCCGGCCCACATCGCCGTAGCGCGGATCAGGTACCAGGGCCTCGGGCGATCGGGCGCGAACCAGATCGACAGCGACCGGCGTCTTTTCAGCCTGGCGAACCAGGCTGCCGGCCACAGCAGGGCGAGCCACAGAGCCCAGGCCGCGATCTCGGCCAGCACATCGCTGTTCAGGGAAAGATTGATGCCGGTCTTGCGGATTTCCAGCCGACCGTCGCGCCAGGCGAAGTCGGAAATCCACGGCGTGGCGCGCCCGTCTGTCGGAGCATCGAGATGAGCGACCATAGCATGCCAAATGGCGGAGGCGGGCCGAAGTTCCGCCGAGACGCCTGGAGCCTTGGGGCCCGCGCGCACGTTCAAGGCCGATGATCACGCTCGCCCTCGCCCTTCTGCTTGCCGCCTCGCCGGACATTTCGCCGGCGATCGGCGCCACCATCGTCTCGACCCATCCCGATGGCCGGCAGGCGAAGCTGATGCTGAAAGCCGACCACAGCTACGCGGCGGTCAGCCGCAAGGGTGAGCGCTCCGGCGGAACCTGGAAGCTGAAGAACGGCAGGGTCTGCCTCAGCCAGTCAGCGCCCTATCGGGGCCCGTTTCCGGTCTGCAAGCTGATCCCGTCGGTGAAGGCCGGCCAGCCGTGGAAGGACAAGGCCTTCAACGGCGAACCGGTCACCAACCGCATCGACCGTTAGCTCAGCGAAAGCCCTTCCAGCTCGCCGGTCTTCCGCCAGTCCTCGATCAGCGAGATGAACGCCATCGAGCCCTTGCCATACGGCCCGTTGCGGGCTGCCAGGGCGCTGGGCTGGCCCTCGTTGTTGTAATACCCCGGCGTACATTCCTCGGCGAACTTCTGGCGCTGGATGGCGCTGTCCATCACTTCCTGCACCCAGGCCTCCTCGGCTGCGGGGATAGCCTCGACCACCGTCGCCTGCCGCGCGGTGGCTTCAGAGATGATGTAGGCGGCGTGCTTGGACTGCTCGTTCAGCATGTGGGGGTAGTTGGCGGTGAACCCCGCCTGGCTGTTGGCGAAGATGTAGCAGTTGGGGAAGCCGACCGAATGCATGCCGTGCAGGGTCGAGACCCCCTCGGCCCACTTCTGGCTCAGCGTCACTCCGCCCTTGCCGGTGATCTCGTAGCCCGCGCGGCGGGCGTACGACGTCCCGACCTCAAAGCCGGTGCCGTAGATCAGGCAGTCGAGCTCGTACTCGACCCCGTTCACCACGACGCCCTTCTCGGTGATGCGGTCGACGCCCTGGCCGTCGGTGTCGATCAGATGGACGTTCGGCCGGTTGAAGGTGTCCAGATAGTCGTCGTGGAAGCAGGGCCGCTTGCAGAACTGGTTGTACCAGGGCTTCAGCGCCTCGGCCTTCTGCTTGTCGGCGACCACCTGATCGACCCGGGCGCGGATCGATTCCATCTTCTGGAAGTCGGCCAGCTGCAGAAGCTCCATCGGATCACCCGGGCCCAGCTCGCCCTTGGCGGCGCGCCGCGCGGCGGCGAGGCCGAGATTACGGATGATGTCGGTCCAGCCGTCGTTGACCAGGTCTTCCTTCTGCCAGCCGCCGCTGACCAGGACGTTGAAATTGTCCATCCGCGCCTGCTGCCAGCCGGGCTCCAGGCTCTCCGCCCATTGCGGATCGGTCGGCCGGTTGTTGCGCACGTCGATGGAGGAGGGGGTGCGCTGGAAGACGAACAGTTCCTTGGCGTGTGCGCCCAGATGCGGCACGCACTGCACGCTGGTCGCCCCGGTGCCGATGATGCCGACCCGCTTGTCGGCCAGGCCCGTCAGGTTCCCCATCGGATCGCCGCCGGTGTAGTCGTAATCCCAGCGGCTGGTGTGGAAGGTGTGGCCCTTGAAGCTTTCCACGCCCGGAATGCCCGGCAGTTTCGGCCGATGCAGCGGACCGTTGGCCATGACCACATGGCGGGCGCGAATGGCGTCGTTCCGGTTGGTGCGGATGATCCAGCGGCTGGCCTGCTCGTCCCAGGTCATGTCCTTGACCTCGGTCTGGAACAGCGCCCCCTCGTACAGGCCAAAGTGCCGCCCGATGCGCTTGCAATAGTCGAGGATTTCCGGAGCCCGCGTGTACTTCTCGACCGGCATGTAGCCGACCTCTTCGAGCAGCGGCAGGTAGACGTAGCTTTCGATATCGCAGGCCGCGCCCGGATAGCGGTTCCAGTACCAGGTGCCGCCGAAGTCGCCGCCCTTCTCGATCAGGCGCAGGTCGGTGATTCCCGCCTCGCGCAGCCGGGCGCCGGCCAACAGACCGCCGAAGCCGCCGCCGATGACAACCACCTCGACCTCGTCGGTGATCGGATCGCGGCTGAAGCCCGGCTCGACATAGGGGTCTTCGAGGTAGCGGCTGTAGTCGCCGGTCATCTCGACATACTGCTGGTTGCCGTCGGCGCGCAGGCGCTTGTCGCGCTCGGCCCGGTACTTGGCGCGCAGCGCCTCGGCGTCGATATCCTTGAAGAGCGGTTCGGCGGAGTCGGCCATCGGGGAGTTTCCTGGTCGTTTCGCTTGAGTGTCGGCGTTTGCCGCTGGGTCAGGTCAAGAGCTGGTCTGGGCGAGTTCCGCCGCGCCGGCCCACAGCTTTTCCCGCTCCTTCAGGCGCCGCGCCTGTTCCTCGGGGTCCCAGCTGTGTCGCGGGCCGACCAGCATGCCGCCGTCTACGAGGATGTGGGTGCCGGTGACGAAGCTGCTGGCCGGGCTGGAAAGATAGAGCGCCGCCTGGGCGATATCGTCGGCCTCGCCGCCCCGCTGGATCGGCTGGGCCGTCTGGGCGCTGGCCCGCAGGGTCAGTTGCACCGCCGACTTGATCTGGCTGGGCATTTCACCGGCGGTAAAGATGTTGGTCAGGATGTAGCCCGGGCAGATGGCGTTGACCCGGATGTTGTACTTGGACAACTCCGCCGCCGCGCACTTGCTCAGGTGCAGCACCCCGGCCTTGGCCGCCGAGTAGGCGATCGGGCCCATGCCCGCCGACAGGGCGGCGACACTGGCGGTGTTGACGATGGCCCCGCCGCCGCGCGCCTTCATGTGCGGAATGGCGTAGCGCATGCCCAGCGCCACCGAGCGCAGCAGCAGGTCCTGGCTGTAGTCCCACAGCTCGCCGGTCATCTCCTCCAGCGGGGTGGGCGAGCCGCCGGCGCCGGCGTTGTTGAACAGGATATCCAGCCCGCCGAAGGTCTGCGAGGCGACCTCCATGGCGACGGCGATATCGTCCTCGCTCATCACGTCGCACCTCTGGAAGACCACCTGACCCGGATAGGCCGCCTGCAGCGACTGGCCGGCGTCAGCGTCGATATCGGCCGCCAGCACCTTGGCGCCGGCCTCGACGAACCGTTCCACGCTGGCCCGCCCGATCCCCGATGCAGCGCCGGTGATCACCGCAACCTTGCCGTCCAGACTGGTGGTCATTCTCTTGTCGCTCCCTTGACGCAGATCATACAGCGCGCCCGGAGGTCGACAAACCCGAAATTCAAAAAATGCAATTTGTCGCGTCTACTGGCCCAAACACGACCGTTCCCGCCATAGGAATCAGGAAACCAGAAGGCCCATCAACGCTGGTCGGGCATAGACATCGGTCACGCGTTCCGGCGTCAGGCCCTCCGGCGTCCAGGCGATCAGGTCGGCGGCGGCGTTGACCGCGGCGCTGACCATCTGGGCGGCCAGGAAGGGGTCGACGGCCCGTATCGATCCGTCCGCCGCCCCGTCGGCGACCATCGAGGCGAACCGCTGGCTGACCCGGTCGGCCCGCCAGACGGCGCTGGCCCGCAGCGCCTCGGGCAGGGCCTGCAGGGCCGAGAACCGCAGCAGCAGGCCGTCGGGCTCGGCCTGCCTCGCCACCAGCGAGGCGACCGCGCTGGACAGCGCCTGCCATTGGTCCGGGGTCTCGGCCAGCGCCGCTTCCTGGGTGGCGCGGATGACCTCGAAGGTGCGGTCGAAGCAGGCGACGACGATGTCGTCCTTGGCTTCCATGTGATGGTAGAAGGCGCCCTTGGTCAGGTTCAGCCGACCGGCGATGCTGCTGACCGAGGCCCCGCGATAGCTGCGCTCGTTGATCAGCGGGGTGGCGGCGCGCAGGAAGGTCTCGCTGGCGGCGTCGCCCCCTCCGACGTCGATGGGGCGCGGCGCGATGGACAGCGGGGTCGGCGCGAATGAGCGACCCGGACCCGCCAGGCCCTTGCACAGGATATCGAACATCCGCGCCCGAAGGCGGGGGAAGTCCTCGACGTCGTATCGCGCCAGCCAGGCGGACGACCAGTAGAGTTGCTCCAGCAGCATGTGGGCCCGCGCCGCCCGGGCCAGTCGGTCGAGGTGGAAGTAGCCGGGCGCCGAGAACAACGCCTGCACCTTGTCGAACAGGCCGCGATAGGCCTCGGCCACTGGCGCGCGGTGCTCGTCGCTCAGCGCCCGAACGTCGCTGAAAATGGTCATCGGCGGCTCCCGCCGCTCCCGCACCCGGGTCTGCAGCGCCAGATGCTCGTCCAGCAGGGCGCCGATCCGCCCGGCCAACTCCGGCTCATTCCCCGCCGCCTCGACCATGGCCTCCAGCCGGCCAAGGCCATGCAGGAAGCAGTCGACCGCCAGCATTTCCTTGCGCTTGTAATAGTAGGTCAGACTGGTCGTGGTCAGATGCACCTTGGCCGCCACCCCGGCCAGGGTCATGCCCTTGAGGCCCTCCTTGTTGAGCACCTCGATGGCGGCCGCCAGCACGGCCTCCTTGCGCTTCTCGAAGCGGGCTGTGGCGGGGCGGGACGGCGCGGTGATGTCGGCGGAGTCGGCCATGCGCCCTGCTTAAACGATCCGCAGCCGTCCGACCATTGGTCGGCCGGTCGCAGCTTTTGCCCCCTCTAGCGGTCCGCGACCAGCATCTCCGCACCCTTCTCGGCCATCATCAGCGTCGGTGAGTTGGTGTTGCCGCTGACGATGCGCGGCATCGCCGAGGCGTCCACAACCCGCAGGCCGCCCACGCCGCGCACCCGCATCCGCGCGTCCAGCACCGCGCCCGGGTCTCCGTCCGGCCCCATCGCCGCCGTGCCGACCGGGTGGAAGATGGTCGTACCCAGCGCCTGGGCCGCCGCCAGAAGCTCGGCGTCGGAGGTCTTTTCGGCGCCCGGGCGGTATTCCTCGGGCCGGTATTTCGCCAGCGGCGCCTGGCCGACGATGACGCGCGTCAGCCTCAGGGCCTCGATCGCCACCTGCCGATCCTCCTCGGTCGACAGGTATCCCGGCGCGATGCGCGGGCCGACGTCCGGATCGGGCGAGGTCACGTGAACCTCGCCCCGGCTGCTGGGCCGCAGGTTGCAGACGCTGGCGGTAAAGGCGCCGAACGGGTGCATGCCGTCGCCCCATTTGTCGAGCGACAGCGGCTGGAAGTGGAACTGCAGGTTCGGCGTCGCATAGCGCTCGTGTGAGCGGGCGAACAGCCCGACCTGCGACGGAGCCATGGTCAGCGGCCCGTTGCGGAACAGGGCGTAGTCCAGGCCCATCATTCCCCGCCGGAAGAGGTTGGCGTAGTCGGTGTTCAGGGTCCGCACGCCGCTGACCTTGAACACGGGCCGTATCTGCAGATGGTCCTGCAGGTTGGCGCCGACCCCGGGCGCTGCATGCGTCACCGCGATCCCCGCCGCCGCCAGCCGGGCCGGGTCGCCGATCCCCGACCGCTGCAGGATGGCCGGCGAGCCGATGGCCCCGGCTGCCAGCACCACCTCGCCCCGGGCCCTGGCGGTGACTGTCCTGCCGTGCTGGCGATAGACGACGCCAACGGCCCGACCGCTTTCGATGAGCACCCGGTCGACGGTGACGCCGGTCTCCAGCTTCAGGTTCGGCCGTTTCAACACCGGCTTGAGGAAAGCGGTCGCGGCGCTGACCCGCAGGCCCCGCCGCTGGTTGACCTGGAAGTAGGAGGAGCCGGCGTTGTCGCCCGTATTGAAATCGTCGACCTTGGGATAGCCGGCCGCCGCCGCCGCCTCGCGGATGGCGTCGAGGATTTCCCAGCCGATGCGCGGATACTCCACCCGCCACTCGCCGCCGGAGCGATGCAGCGCGT